>JBEAZU010000099.1:0-2877 GCA_041169945.1 Bacteroidota bacterium | reverse complement strand
TAAAATCCATCAAATCAAAAAGAGGAGAAATAATCGAATTTTAAAAAGTATCCAAGAAAACCTAAATGGGAGTGATTTAAAACCGTTTAGTAACCTTAACGAATGATTTTTAATGCTAAATTTTGTGGTTTTTGAAATATAGTTATATTTGTAAGGGTCTTATTTACGATTACGTTTACAACCCAAAAGGTAAACCTGACAGTGAAACAGTAAGCGATTTGCGTGATACCGAAAATGCACCTGTTAAAGCAGGTATTTACAATTCCTTTATTCGTCAATTAAAACAGCATCTGGCTAATGCTAGGACAAACCTTTATGCCACCAAAATTGGCTACGAAATTAGTTTTTAATAAATATTACAAACACAAACCTTTGCGTAGCATTGACGAAGTAAGTGCTGATATTTTGGCATTGGAACAAGAACGTGATGGTTTGATTGCTGAAATTTTAGGATTGTAAACCAAATCTCGTACCATTGGTACGAGATTTAAAGAAACGATAAATGTATACCTCCCGCCAATGGTTGGAGATTATCCAAAATATTCATTCATAAATTGGTAAAACTATTTAACCGCTATTTCAATCATGCAAAACATAGATAATCCACAATATCAGTTTATCGTTGAAATTAAAGAAAAAATAAGACAAGCACAGTATGAAGCCCTAAAAGCTGTAAATGTACATCTTATTAATCTTTATTGGGAATTGGGCAAAGCCATTTCTGAAAAACAAACTTTGGGTTGGGGTAAATCTATAGTGCCAAATTTATCTAAAGAATTACAAAAAGAGTTTCCTTACATGGCTGGTTTTTCAGTGAGTAATCTTTGGTATATGTCTCAGTTTTATACTGAATATCAAGGCGATATAAATCTCGAACCATTGGTTCGAGAAATTAGCTGGAGTAAACATGTTATAATTCTGAAAAAATGTAAAGACCCTCAAGAACGACAATTCTACATTTTATCTACTAAGAAATTTGGTTGGACAAAGGATGTGTTAATTCATCAGGTTGAAAATAAAACGTATGAAAAATACCTGCTTAACCAAACTAACTTTGATGCGGTACTGCCTGAAAAAATTAAACAACAGGCTTATTTAGCTGTAAAAGATCATTATAGTTTTGAGTTTCTTGAACTTGCACATGAGCACTCTGAATACGAATTGGAGCAAGCTTTAATCAAAAATATACGCCAGTTTTTATTAGAAATGGGAACAGACTTTACGTTTGTAGGTAACCAATACAAACTGCAAGTAAACGACAAAGAATTCCGAATAGATTTGTTATTGTTTCACCGAAAACTACAAAGTTTAATAGCCATTGATTTGAAAATTGGAGAATTTGAACCCGAACACAAAGGGAAGATGGAGTTTTATTTAAGTGTACTTAACGACACCATTAAGCTACCACACGAAAACCCAGCCATTGGTATTATTATTTGCAAAAGTAAAGACCGCACCATCGTTGAATATTCCTTAAACACCGCAACTTTACCCATTGGCGTGGCTATAATACAACCAACACCTTGCCAGAAGCTTACCAGTCACTATTACCCGCCACTACAGAAATTGCCCAAAAACTAAACAACTTTTTGCAAGATGACAACCACTAAACTACAAAAATACGACAGCTACAAATCCAGCGAGGTATGTTGGGTGAAATTGCACGCTTAAGAATTCATCTCACTTGCTAACCTCCCAACTGATACAATTCAATGCGCCACCGCCTTTTTTGACAAAGGATTTCATGGCAATTGGGAATATCATTTTTCTTTCAGCATATAAAGGAAATGCCTTGCCTAGTTGCGCCAAGGCTTGTGCATCTTCTTCTATCCCAAATGTTGGCACGAGTATGATTTCAGGGGTTTGAAGAAAATTAATATAGCCCCAATTGAATGCTTCGTTTGGATTTTTAACCTTGTATTCGAGCGCTATGAGGTTAAAGTTTGCAAGCGCTGTATAAAACTTGTTTTGAAATTCAGTAGAATACGTTTTGTAATAGCCATGTGTTAAAAGGGTGTTTTCATCCACAAAGCGAACCATTCCATCGGCATGGCCATAAGGCTCGTTTGTATCCCAAGGAATAATAATGACCGTATCTACTTGTAAGGCTTTTTTGATTTCTTCAATAACTTCTGATGGCGTATATTGAAACTTGTTTTCACTAAAAATTTTATCGGTCAATATGACTTTGTTTTGATACTTTACCACATTGCCACCGTCTAAAATCAATTTGGTTTTGATTGTCTCAATACCCAAAGTTTTACAAACTTCATCGGCATTGGTAATGAAATTTTTATCTTCTTGTAGATAATCTGGTTGGTAAACATAGGAGACAAAAGTATGCGTATTGACTTGTATAGGCATATAATCTCTAGCCCAAATATCTTTGGTGTTGGGCAAGAGTTGATAGGCAATTTTATGCGTATCCAATAGCAACGTAATTTGATTCAGTACGTCTCTATACACTTTGTTTGTGCTTAACCAATGAGAAAAATAGAGCATGATGATTTATTTATGTTTTTCTTTTTACACCGGATTTATTTACCATTGCTATCTGGGGACAATTTGTCCCTAGGTAGTTACCAAGTTCTACATCTCGCTTTCGTAGTTTTTTTAAATAATCTGTCAGATTTATTGAGTCGGTTAAAACCTCAATTATCGACAAAATGTTGACAACTAAAAATTAAAAACTGATTTTTTTAGTATTAGGTACAAGGTATTAAGTTCTTAACACCACTGTAACTCTGTACTCAGTACTGTCAATGCCTGAAATAGATTGACCGTTTTATAAAGTCAAAAATATAAAATAAACTCTATAAAATGGCAAACAGAACAAAGTATAAGCAAAGTGTTTCAGAGCGTCGCTCAAGAAGGTTT
>JBEAZU010000098.1:0-2751 GCA_041169945.1 Bacteroidota bacterium | reverse complement strand
ACTTTGCCTTTTTCTAGCACAAATATTTGGTCTGCGTGCATAATGGTCGATAAACGATGTGCAATCATGACGGTAATATGTGTTTTATTGGCCGTAATGGTTTTAATGGTTTGTGTAATTTCTTCTTCTGTAATAGAGTCTAAAGCAGAAGTGGCTTCATCAAACACAATTAAATTTGGATTGCGAAGCAAAGCCCTTGCAATAGACAAACGTTGTTTTTCTCCACCAGAAATTTTCATGCCGCCTTCCCCAATCACGGTATCTATCCCGGCATCTGAACGCTCCAAAATATTGAAACAAGCAGCCATGCGCAATACCTTGATAATGTCATCGTCACTTGCCTTTGGATTTACAAACAGCAAGTTTTCTTTGATGGTACCCGAAAACAACTGGGTATCTTGGGTTACAAAGCCTATTTGCGACCTCAGTTCATCAATATCAATTTGCTTAGAATCGATGTCGTTGTACAAAATTTGACCAATTTCTGGGCGATACAAACCCACCAAGAGTTTTACCAAGGTAGTTTTGCCAGATCCCGAAGGGCCAACAAATGCCACAGATTGCCCTTTGTTCACTTTAAAAGACACCTGATCGAGGGCATTGCTATTGGCCGATTTATGTTTAAAACCAACCTCATGAAAGGCCAAAGATTGTATTTGGTTAATTTTTTGAGGATCAATGGTTTTGGGTTCGATTGGCGTTTGCATGATTTTTTCAAAATTATGCAAAGACGCTTCTGCTTCTCGGTACGATAAAATCACATTGCCAATTTCCTGCATCGGCCCGAAAATAAAGAACGAATAAAATTGTAAGGTCATCAATTGTCCTACCGTCAATTTGTCTTTAAAGATAAGGTACAAAAGCAAAAACAATATCCCTTGTCGCAACGCATTTACAAAGGTGCCCTGAATAAAGCTTATCCCTCTGATACTTTTTACTTTTTTAATTTCTAATTGCAGAATCTTGATGGTGGTGGCGTTCAAACGTCTAATTTCTTGGTGCGTTAAGCCTAATGATTTGATTAACTCAATATTGCGCAAGCTTTCGGTGGTGGCGCCCGCCAAGACATTGGTTTCTTTGACAATGTCTTTTTGTATGGCTTTGATTTTTTTACTTAAAATATTGGTTAAATATCCCAAACAGATACTGGCCAAAAAATAAATGATGACCAATCCTCCATATACATTGATGGTGTATACCATCACAAACACAATTCCTACCAAAGAAGAAAACAGTACATTGATGGCGCTTGAAATAAATTTTTCGGAGTCTACCCTTACTTTTTGAAGTACATTCAAGGTTTCACCACTGCGTTGGTCTTCAAATTCTTGAAAAGGAAGTTTAAGTGAATGTTTTAAACCATCGGTATACACCGCTGCACCAAATTTTTGAATCACTAAACTGACCACATAATCTTGAAAAGCTTTGGCTATTCTGCTGATCATGGCTACCCCCATGGCCGCACCAATAAGCATGGCAATGCCTTTTACATACTGTTCTTGTGTGAACTGATGAGGATTATTGGCAAATCGATCAAGAATTTTACCGAAAATCAAGGGATCTAACAATGAAAACACCTGGTTAACGGTGGCCAATAAGAGGGCTAAAAATATGAGTGCTTTATAATTTTTAAGGTAAGAATAGAGTATCTTCATTTTATTTGTATAGTCGAATACCAAAGGTCTAAAATTATTTGTATAGTTGATAATAATTAGGATGATAGTTTAAAAAAGTTTCGACTTTTTAGCCACAAAGTAATCTATCAACCTTTCGGCGGTATAAAAGCTAGTCCCTCAATAGAAATATTTTTTCATTACACGCTCGAATCACTATCTTTAGCCTACCAACGATCGACACCATGCCTCATTCCATCGCCAATATTCCTGTTTACAGTATCGATAAATTCAATTCAAATGCAGAAAAAGGCATTGAATATAAAATTGAAATATTCGATGCAACGCGGGATTTTAAAGTCACCTATCCACATCGACACGATGATTTTTATGAACTCTTATTTGTGACCAAAGGTACAGGCATTCATACCATAGATTTTCAACAATATACCATTCAAGCCGATGCAGTATTCTTTTTGTCTCCCGGACAAATTCATGAACTGTCACTCTCTGAAGATGTACAGGCTTACCTCTTTTTATTTACCTCCTCGTTTTATCATTTCAATAAAACCAATCCTTATAAGTTGTTTGAATTGCCATTTTTTTATACCCTTGGCAAAGAAACGCCGCCTTTATATTTAACATCACCTGCCGAAATTCAGTCATTGACCACTTTATTTCAAAATGCGGTGTTTGAAAACAATCACTTACTTCCCGACCGTGACGAAGCGGTGAGGGCCTTGCTAGATTTAATATTAATTCAATGTAAACGCTGCTATCCGCCTCAAAATCAGGAAGGCACTTGGAGCAAATCTCGCTTGTTGGTAAAACGTTTTAAACAATTGATAGAAGAAAAATGCCAAGAAAACTTGGCCGTAAAAGCCTACGCGGCCTTGTTAGGGGTAAGTGCCAACCACCTCAGCGAAACCGTAAAAATAATGACCGGCCGCACCTCCACCGATTTAATCAACGATAGAATGGTGATGGAAATCAAAAGAATGCTTACCCATACCGACCTTAGCATCTCCGAAATTGCCTTTCGTTTAAACTTTGCTGACCAGTCGTATTTTTCAAAATATTTTAAAAAACTTTGCCAACAATCGCCTTTGGCTTTTAAAAATAAAGTAAGCGAAAATGG
>JBEAZU010000097.1:0-3536 GCA_041169945.1 Bacteroidota bacterium | reverse complement strand
GTGATGATGAATCAAATTAAAATAATTATCATCTTACTGTTTTTTTCAGCCCCATTGTCTTTTGCACAAGAGGCAAATTTGAGTCAATTTTATAATTTTTCAACAAGCATCAACCCTTCTTTTTGTGGTGCCACCCCATATTCAAGGGTGAATTTTGGCGCTAGAAACCAATGGATTGCTTTAAATAAGGGCTACAATACTTCTTATGTAGGATTTGATCATTATTTAAAACCCTACTATTCAGGTCTTGGTGGTTTTATCAAATACGATAGAAGTCCTTCGGGCTACATCAATTTGCAAATTCAAGGACAATTTTCTCATATCGTTCAAGTTGGATCGAAATCGGCTTTGAGAGCAGGCATTCAAATCGGACTGAACAATAATCAATTTGAATTTAATCAATTGTTGTTTGGTGATCAAATTTCTAATGATGGTATGCAATCAGCCAATTCCATTGAGGCAAATAATGGCCTAGGGATTCGTAAAACGTACCTTGACTTAGGCATAGGCTTACTTTATTATACCGATAAATATTGGATTGGCGCATCGGCATCTCATTTGAATAAACCCAATGTAGGCTTTGGCAATGCGATATCAACATTACCTATCGCATTCAATATACATACAGGAGCAAGGATTTACGTAGGACGGGAAAAAGGAATACAAAGAGAGGTACGAAAAACTTTCTCCCCAGCAATGATGGTTAGAAATTCTTTCAATAGATTTCAGTTTGATTTTACTGGGATTTACAATTTACAGCCATTATTGTTAGGGTTTGGCTATAGAGGTTTACCGATACTAAAATACGATCAATTACAAAATGATGCCTTGATGTTGTTGGTAGGTTACAAATCACCAACAATAATGCTTGCTTATGCTTATGACCTTACTATTTCTTCTTTAGGTCTTTCTACGTTGGGTTCTCATGAAATTAGTGTCGTCATTGAATTCGGAGATAGGGTAGGAAGTTTCAAAAAAGGAAGTCGTTTGATTAATACGCCTTTCCCAATATTATATTCAAATTAATATCCGTTAGTATGCCTTTTATCGTATCATTATTGCTTGCATGCCTTATTTCGTTTGCTATCAATGCACAAGAGACATGTACTTTAATGACTTGGAATTTGTGTAATTTTGGAAAATCAAAAAGTGTTGAAGAGATCAATTACATAGCCAATATCTTAAAAGAGGCCGATATTGTAGCGGTTCAAGAAGTATCGTCGAGTCAATTTGGTGGCCAAGCAATTGCCAAACTTGCAGACGAACTGAATAGAAAAGGGGCCAAATGGGATTATGTACTAAGTGATCCCACCCATGGAGAAGGCGTAGAACGCTATGCTTATTTATGGAAAACCTCCAAAGTTACCCTGAAAGGAAAACCTTGGTTAGAAAAACACTTGGATTTGCTCATTCAACGTGAGCCTTTTATGGCAAGGTTTACGATTGCGGGCAAACAAGTATTAATGTCTACCATACATGTGGTTCCAAAGGCCAAACATCCCGCATTGGAATGTCAATATTTATACAAAATTGATAGTATTTATAAAACGGAAAACTTATTATTGATGGGCGATTTTAACTTGTCACAAAATGATCAATCGTTTGATAAATTAAAACAAAGAGGAATTATTGCGAGTTTGAAAAATCAAAAAACAAGCATCAAAATGAAACCTAAACAAGAAGAAATCTTAGCAAATGAGTATGACAATATCTTTATTGAGGCTCAATTTGTTATATTAAAAAAAGTGGGAGTCATCAACTTTGCAAAAAACTTTAATGATTTAAAAAAAGCGAGAGAAATCTCTGACCATATTCCTGTATATTTAACGTTTAGTTTGTTATGAAAAAATATTTTAAAAGCTTATTGGTAGTTACAATTGTATTGTTGGCATTTTCAACTACAAATGCACAAACATACATCAGTTCATTTACCCCAACTTCGGGTAACATTGGGAGTATAGTTACCCTCAATGGATCTTTTAGCAGTATACCTTCCAAAAATATGGTATATTTTGGTACCATTAAAGCGAAGGTTTTAACAGCAACGAAACAGAAATTAACCGTAGAAGTTCCAAGCGGGGCAACCTCAAACAACCTCAGCATTTGCTTAAATAATGCTTATTATCGTACTAATTTGCAGTTTTATGTAACTTTTCCGGCCACTAATACGGCTTTAAATACGGCTAGTTACGATGATTTTAGTGCTTTGAATTTACCTTACACCCCTGTATGTTTCGCCCAAGGAGACTTAGATAATGATGGTTTGGTTGATTTAATTGTTGCAAACAACAGTGATTCAACTGTATGTGTGTATAAAAATACCAATTATTTAAGAGGTAAAATTAATAATTCAAGCTTTGAAAAAGTAGCTACCTTGAAAGCTAGTACTTTGATTTCAGCACTTAGGGTAGGAGATATTGATGCGGATGGTAAATTTGAAATTTTGGTTTTAAATCAAAATTCTTTTTCAATATTTAAAAATATTGGAAGAAAAACGTTTTTTAATCAGACATCATTTGCTGCTAAAATTGATTTTTCTACAGGAAAATCACCTAAGTCTATGACTTTATGTGATATCAATAGCGACTACAAAGTTGATATTGTTGTGGCTAATTACAATGACAATACAATATCTGTTTTTCAAAACAAATCGAACTTTGGGGTATTGGATATCAATACATTTAAAGGTAAATTTGAATTAGAAACGCAAGAACAACCAATAGAGGTGATTGCATTAGACCAAGATAAATTGGTGACCGCAAATTTTGGCAGTAATACCATCATGGTATTTAAGAAAAAAGAAAGTCTTGGAAACCTGAAATTGTTAGATTCTACCAGCTTTACGAATTTTGACTTGTATGTTACCCAAGGCCAACCTTCGGCCTTGAGTATTGTGGATATCGACAATGATAATCGTAACGATGTGTTAGTAACGAATCAAGATGCTGCTTCATTTTCAATATTTAAAAATTTACCAGGACTAAACTTTGAACTTGGGCCTAGAATTGACTTTTTAAGCAATTCCCTTCCTCGTTCCATGACTGTTGGTGATTTAAATGGCGATGCGAAGCCTGATGTGTTGATTGCCAATGCCACCTCGGGCAATGTTGCTGTTTTTCAAAATAATGCAGTTAAACTTGTTGATTTCAGCAGCAATACACTTTTAACCAAAGTTGATTATAGCCAGGCGGCACAACCTTTAGGGGTAATGGTAGCCGATTTTGATAATGATGGTAGACCAGATTTTGCGACCCTTGATGTAAGTGCTAAGCAAATTAGTTTTAGAAGAAATAAGATGGGCGGCACCATCAGTGTCGATGGGCGTTTTAGTACCGTGAAACTTATGACCGGAAAAGAATCTGCAGTGCAATCTTGTTCAGTAACCGCAAAAGGTGTAGGAATTAATCCGTTAACAATTGTTCCTTCTGGATCAAATGTGCAAATTTCAACCCAGCCTGATGCAGGTTTTTCGAGCAATGCCATCGTTATTGATCCTGTGGAAGATACCATCGCAACAACATTGATATATATGAAAG
>JBEAZU010000096.1:0-6471 GCA_041169945.1 Bacteroidota bacterium | reverse complement strand
CATTGCAAACCCATCAACGCACAAGCGGTAGCCGTAGCCACGCCATGTTGTCCGGCACCCGTTTCGGCGATGATACGGGTTTTGCCCAAACGTTTGGCCAAGATAATTTGCCCCAAAGTATTGTTTACTTTATGCGCTCCGGTATGACAAAGGTCTTCTCGCTTGAGGTAGATATTGGTTTTGTATTTTTCAGAAAGTCTTTTGGCAAAATACAATGGCGTTGGACGACCCACGTAGTCCTTTAAAAGCGCATCCAATTCAGCTTTGAAAGAAGGCTCACCGATAATACCCAAATATTTTTGGCGCAATTCTTCTACATTGGGGTAAAGCATTTCAGGAATATAGGCACCACCAAAGTTGCCATAATAGCCTTTTTCATTTACTGCAAATTTAATTGGTTCGCTCATTTTTTGATTGAATTACAGGGAAGTAAGATTTTCTCTAGTGTTTAATAGCCGAAATGATTTTTTCAAAGTCTTTTCGACCATTTTTTATGTAATCTAAAATTTCTTCAGGACTCATTCTGATGATATCAGTATTAATTTTGTCTCTGATTTCTCGCATCATTTTAACGCTATCAAATTTTTTATCAGTCTTCATAATTGATTAAATCTTTTGGTGAACGTATTTCTAAAGTCGGATAATCACGACAGACCAATTTTAATTACACTGATGTAATCCATCTTTCAACTGCTTCACCTTTAGCACATCTTTCAAGGCAGGTTCGAGCTCAAATTTACTGTTTACATCTAGCGCATACAAGTTTAGCGGCAATAAATTGAGCTTGGCAATGATGGGTAAATCTTCTAGGTCTATTCCTCCGCTCAAAAACAAAGGTTTTGAACCATTGTATTGTTTCAGTAGCGCCCAATTAAACTTAACCCCATTTCCTCCATGCGCTTTTCCTTTGGTATCAAAGAGAAAATAATCACTCACTGCTTCATAAGGAACCGTAGTTGTAAAATCAAAATCATCATCAACCGAAAACACTTTGATGACTTTAATGCCTGTACTTTTTAACTGTTCACATAGAGCAGTACTTTCATTTCCGTGAAGTTGCACCGCCTGCAAATGTAACTGTTGAATTTTAGCAATAATAAAGTCTGCGTCAGCATCCACAAAAACCCCCACTTTGGCAATGGTAGGGTCGAATAAGGGCATTTGAAAGGCTTCTCCAATATCTCTTTTGGAAGGTTTGTAACAAATAAACCCAAGGTAATGCGGCCCGATTGCGGCGATGTCAATAATGTTTTTATGGTCTCTCATGCCACAAACTTTCAACTTCAAACTTTTGAATAGCTGTGTGTTGATGGTTTGTAAAATGGTAGTTTCATTTAATAAATCCGCTTCTTCTAATCTTATGTACCGTATCCCTAAGTCTTTGATGGCGTTTTCTCTTTTCCATGCCACCCAATACGCATCCGGATGGTCGTGGTGGTAAGTGACAATGTCAAAAGCGATAAGATGCGATGCGGAAAAAAAAGTCACTATTTCTTCCCCAATGATGAACTGGTGTTGTACATCAGGCAACACATTCATCAACACCTTCAAGCACCTATTTTCAGAAATAGAGGCATACATTCTTAACTCATGTGCAAGTTGTTGAAGCATAGCTTTGTGTTTATTCTTCTCTTTGCTTTATAATATTTTCTAATGCTTGAATATCAATCAAATCTTTAGGACGGGCTGCCAATCGCTTTGCTTCAATCAATTCATTTATATGTAAAAACCTGATTTTTAATTGATAAATCTCTGCAATGGAAGCATTTTCAAACGACTTTTCAAATGACTGCTGAGGAAATCCTTTGAAGTAAGTCATAATGTCTAATGCTATTCCTGAAAACAAGTTTATGGTCGACCATCCAGGAGCAAAATCCATTGTTTCAATCATTTCAAAATTCAGTTCTTCCACCTCTTCTAAAGCAGTTCTAAGTTTTTTTCTGTTTTCAATGGTGTCTGAAATCCAGATGTCACAATCGTCCGTTGTTCTAGAGAAGCCGTGTAAATTGGTTGCAAATCCGCCCACCATGATATACTTTACCTGGTGCTTTTCAAAGCTTTTCCACAAAGCCAAGAGTTCTTCATCAAGTATATCCATGTTATTTTTTATGCGTTATTTTTGCAGATTTCAACATTTTATCAATTCTAATTAACTTCATCAGCATCTCAAACCGCTGTTCATAAACATTGAGGTCTTTGTTGCCTTTGATTTTAAGAATTGAGGTACTTTTCATCTTACAATGAATTGATAAATGAATGACATGATGCCAATGGATCAGCGGTTTGCATAAATGCTTCGCCCATTAAGAAACCTTTAAATCCATGACCACTCAATTGATGAATTACTGCTGGTGTACTGATGCCACTTTCTGAAATTTTCAGAAACTGACTTGGTATATACTCAGCCGTTTCAATAGAGATATTGATGTCTACTTTGAAATCTTTGAGGTTGCGGTTGTTAACCCCCACCACATCGATGTATTCGCTCAGGTTTCCGTCTAACTCTTCTTTTTCACGCACTTCCAACAAAGTTTCTAAACCCAATGACTTGGCAAACTTGGCCAGCCTGTTCAACAATACCGTGTCAATACCGGCGGCAATCAACAAAATCACATCGGCGCCATTGGCTTTGGCTTCCAGGATTTGGTATTCGTCGACCATGAAATCTTTGCGCAACAAAGGCACCTGATTGTGGGTACGCGCGGCAATGAGGTCAGCCAAGGTGCCGCCAAAATACACCTCATCGGTCAATACCGACAAACCTGCTGCGCCCGCTTTTACATAGCCTTGGGTGATTTCTTCTACCGATAATTGTCCGATAAATTGCCCTTTAGAAGGTGATTTGCGTTTAAACTCCGCAATGATTCCAAAGTGTTTGCTATCGAGCAAGGCTTGTTTCAAGGAAATTACTTTTCGTTCGAATAAGGGTGACTTTTCCAAGTCAGCGGTCGTCGTGATGGCTTTTCTTTTTGCCACTTCGCCATATTTCGATTGAATGATTTCTTCTAAGATGTTCATTGTAAAGCTGATTATTTCAGTTGCTTGTTTTCTTTTGTTGGTGGTAAGAAGTTTGCTTTTGTGATAATACTTTTACCGGTTTTTTCTTCTAATTCTTTCCTCGCATTTTTAGCAACAGTCCCTCCCTTTTTGCCTGCTTTTGCATTTTCAAGTAGTCCGGTGGCTTCTATGCTTTCTGCAATCTGCCGAGTGGAAAGTTCTGCCAAGGCAGTGAAAATCAATTCGGCTTCACTCATGTGGTCTCTTAAATTTTGTGATTTAAGAGATTTTAAATTTTTATGCTCTTTTACAGTAATACCTGTCCATTCCTGATGAATAATATTGGTCAATAATGCAAATTCATTCGTTTTTTCAATGCCGTTTTCTTTCCAATAATCAGTGAGTTTGTTTCTGGTTTCCTGACCAGTCATTCTCTGTTGTATCCACTTTTCGCTTCTCCCTAATTTTTGCCAATTTTCTCGTGCACGCTCAATGCTTTCTTCAGGATTACCTATTTCACGCATTCTTTCGTAACCAACTTTAGCTAACCATATTTTAAATGGTTCTGCTTTTGGTGATGGTATTGATTGAATGAGTCGAAGAAGTGTTTGCGTGTCAGCGACATCTGTTTCTCGGCTTTTCCCGTCTTCAGCTAACATTTTCAACCGTACGATTTTTTCGTACACTTCACTTCCTTCTTGATTTAGTTTCTTTTTTAAATCACTCCAATATCTTTTAGGGATACTACTGTCAGTCAATATTTCAATGACGTCAATAATTGAAAAATACCACTTTTCATTATCTTCATCCCAATGTGTCCTTACTTTTTTTGAATCAAACAATTTTAAATCTTTCATAAATATATTTTAAATAATAGTTTAAAATGAGTAAATATAATTTAAATACTTAACAGCTTGTTAAACGTCTCCAAGGTCTTGCCACTTTCAAGCGTTTTTTTTGCCAAATGGATGGCTTGTTTCAGGGAAATCACTTTTCGTTCGAATAAGGATGACTTTTCCAAGTCAGCGGTAGTTGTGAGGGCTTTTCTTTTCGCCACTTCGCCATATTTCGATTGAATGATGTCTGCTAAGATGTTCATTAACTATATTTTAAATCAATTAGAATTTACGCTTTTCTGGGTTTTGACGGGTGTCATAAAAGTTAAGGAGTACAATTTTAGTCTTCTTAACTTGGTAAAATAAGGTGATTTGTTTAACAAGTACAAAAGCCCTTACCTGTAATGTTGGTCTTTCAAGGCTACCTATTTCGGGGTATACTTCAAGGATATCTAAAAAGTCAAACGTTTTTTTAATGAATAGTTTTTTTGATCTTTCACCCCAATGCTCCTCCAAATAGACAATGATTTCATCAAATTTTTGAATTGCTTTTTTAGACCAATATATCTTTAAAGCCATTTTTTAAACTTCTTCTGCATGTCACTATTGGAAACCATTGTTGTAGTGTCTTCGGAAGTTTTAATGATTTCCAGTAATTCTTCTTGCTCTTCTTGTGCTAACCTGGCCCACAATTCCCCGTCTTTAGCTTGGTTAATTTTGTTCAAAAGTTCATAGAATTTTGACAACACATGTTCATTTTGAAAATTGTCAATTAAACTATGGAAATCAGCCCGAAGTTGTAATGAATTCATATCGTTAAGGTTTACACAAAAATACAAATTTATTTGATGATAACTTATGCCAAGCAGGTTTTAACACAGGGCAAACGCATTAATACAAAATATTACTCCATTCATTCAGGCCTCATCCCAACCCTTTTCCTACAAGGAGAAGGGTTTTACATCATCCCGACATATTTTATACTTGATTGCTTAAAACAAGAAGCTGATGGCTCACTTATCGTTAGGGTTGTTTAACCCAATTTATTTTAATGCGTTTACCCAAGGTTTTGGCAACCGTAACACTACAATTTACTCAACCCTCAACATTCAAAACTCAGCACTAATTTAAATACTTAAGAGCTTGTTAAACGTCTCCAAGGCCTTGCCACTTTCAAGCGATTTTTTTGCCAAATGGATGGCTTCTTTCAGGGAAATCCCCGGGTTGTCGACCCAAATGGCAGTACCGGCATTGGCTGCCACCACGGCATTTTGACTACTATTGCCATCGCCAGCAAGTATTTTCATGAATACTGCTGCCGCTTCTTCCACCGTATTGCCACCGAATAATTCATCGGGATGCAATTTGGGCAAACCTAGATCTGCTGGTTCATATACTTTCGAAAACTCATTGCTAATCAATTTAAATTGCCCCGTCAATGAAATTTCATCGTAGCCATCAAGGGAATGCACAATGAGGTAACGCTCACTTGTTTGTTCCAATAAACTATGGTACAAACGCATGATTTCTAGGTTATAAACGCCTACCGATCTTTTTTGCAAATGGGCAGGATTGGTCAATGGACCCAAGACATTAAAGAAGGTTTTCATGCCCAATTCTTTTCTCACGGGGGCCATATTTTTCATCGCTGGATGAAACAATGGGGCATGGAAAAAGGTGATATTGCTTTGGTCTATTTGCGCTTCAAGATGGGCTACATCATTGGAAAACTTAAACCCAATTGTTTCTAATACATTGGAGGAACCGCTAGAAGAGCTCACCGCATAATTGCCATGTTTCGCAATTTTAACCCCCGCCCCAGCAGCCACAATGGACGAAAGGGTAGAAATGTTAAAGGTGTTTTTTGAATCTCCTCCTGTGCCTACCAAATCAACAGGGCTGTACTTGTCTAAGTTTACCGCAACGCACAAAGACAACATGGCTTCTCTAAAGCCAGCCAGTTCTTCCGTGGTAATGCTTCGCATCAAAAAAACAGTTACAAATGCCGCCATCTGTGACGGATTTACGACGCCAGAGCCCAACAAAATAAAAGCTTCCTTCGCTTCTGCTTTGCTTAAAGTTTGGTGATTGGTAAGTTTGGTGAGTATGGGTTTCATTTTTTAGTAAAGGATAAAGGGTACAGAGTACAGAGTACAGGGTACAGGGTACAGGGACTTACATATATCAACACTGTACTCAAGACCCTGTACCCTGTACCATCATGCTTCCAACCACGATTTTACAATCGCAATGCCGCCTTCGGTCAATATAGATTCGGGGTGAAATTGAACGCCACGAACATCGTATTTTTTATGGCGCAAGGCCATGATATTGTTGTTGTCATCGATGGCGGTAATTTCCAAGTCTTCAGGAAATCCTGCTCTTGAAACCACCCAAGAGTGGTATCGACCAGTAGGAAAATTTTCAGGAAGGTTTTCGAAGATATAATCTTTCACAATGACTTTGGTATCCATCGCCACGCCGTGATACACTTTATCAAGGTTGGTCAATTGTCCTCCAAAAACTTCACCGATTGCTTGTTGTCCTAAACAAACTCCCAAGATACTTTTGGTTGGGGCATAGGTACGAATCAAATCCAACAAAATCCCCGCTTCAGAAGGAATGCCAGGACCTGGAG
>JBEAZU010000095.1:0-2894 GCA_041169945.1 Bacteroidota bacterium | reverse complement strand
ATGGCATCAAATACGCCACCGCTTTTTTCATTACCCTGGCAGATTTCACTACTTGAGGTAAAAACATTTTTCCTGAGCCAAATAAATCCCCCACAATATTCATCCCAGCCATCAAAGGACCTTCGATGACATGCAAAGGCAATGGATATTTTTGGCGGGCTTCTTCGGTATCTTCATCAATAAATTCTACAATACCTTTTACCAAAGCATGCGCCAAACGTTCTTCCACTGTTCCACTTCTCCATGCTTGGGCAACGGCAATTGATTCCGTAGTTTGTCCTTTTAAAGATTCCGCAAAATCCAATAACCTTTCTGTAGCATCTTCACGACGATTCAACAATACATCTTCTATAAGCACCAGAAAATCAGCA
Source organism: Bacteroidota bacterium (assembly GCA_041169945.1). GTDB lineage: Bacteria > Bacteroidota > Bacteroidia > Cytophagales > UBA9547 > CALPQG02. The sequence continues at coordinate 2,523 of JBEAZU010000095.1, read as the reverse complement.
GGAATACTGTCATATACTTCAAGCATCGCAGGATTCACAATTCCCATATCCATTCCGGCTTTTACCCCATGGTATAAGAAAGCAGAATGCATGGCTTCACGCACTTTATTATTCCCTCTAAAAGAGAAAGAAACATTACTTACGCCTCCACTTACGTGCACATGAGGCAGGTTTTCTCTTACCCATTTGGTGGCTTCAAAAAACGACACCGCATTGTCTTTGTGTTCTTCAATTCCTGTCCCTACTGGAAATATATTTAAATCGAAGATAATGTCCTGTGGAGGAAAATTGGCTTGATTGACCAACACGTCATAAGACCTTTTGGCAATTTCAATTCTACGTGCCGTATTGTCTGCCTGACCATCTTCGTCAAAGGCCATGACAATCACGGCTGCACCATATCTTCTTATTTTCTTGGCTTGCTCAATAAATTCTTTTTCTCCCCCTTTTAAGCTAATGGAGTTTACAATAGATTTCCCTTGCACACATTTCAACCCTGCTTCTATGATATGCCATTTGGAAGAATCAATCATGAAAGGAACCCTTGCAATATCTGGCTCAGAAGCCATCAAATTCAAGAAGTTAACCATGGCTTTTTCACCATCCAACATCCCTTCATCCATATTTATATCAATCACAGAAGCGCCCCCATTTACTTGGTCTAAGGCAACGGTTAAGGCTTCGTCTAATTTATCTTCTTTGATTAATTTCAGGAATTTAGCCGAACCAGTAACATTGGTTCTTTCCCCCACATTCACAAAACCAAGTTCTTTGGTGAGTGTCAATGGTTCTAAGCCACTCAAACGCAATAGAGGTTCGATCTCAGGAATTACCCTTGGTTTGTATTTGGCAGCCACTTCAGCCATGGCTCTGATGTGAGGAGGCGTAGTACCACAACAGCCACCTAAAATATTGACCAAACCTTCTTGTAAAAACTCCTCTACCTGAGGCGCCATGATGGCTGGTGTTTCGTCGTATTGCCCAAATTCGTTGGGTAAACCTGCATTTGGATAAACCGAAACAAAGCAAGTAGCATTGCGAGACAATTCTTCCAAATAAGGTTTCATCGCCCTTGCCCCTAAAGCACAGTTCAAGCCAACACTTAACAAGTCAATATGCGACACCGAGTTGTAAAATGCTTGCGTGGTTTGCCCCGTTAAGGTTCTACCACTCGCATCGGTAATGGTTCCCGACACCATGATAGGCAAACGACCGCCATGGGTATCGAAATACAAATCGGTTGCATATAAAGCCGCCTTACAGTTTAAGGTGTCAAAAACGGTTTCAATTAAAATCAAATCAGCGCCACCATCAACCAAGCCTTTGACTTGCTCGGTATACGCCACGACCAATTCATCAAAAGTAATGGCCCTGTAACCAGGATTGTTTACATCCGGAGAAATAGAACAGGTTCTATTCGTAGGTCCCACGGCTCCTGCCACAAAACGAGGTTTTGAAGGATCTTTGGCGGTATATTCTGCACAGGCTTTTTTAGCAATTCGGGCAGATTCAAAATTCAATTCGTAGGCCAAATGCTCCATGTCGTAATCGGCCATGGCAATGGTGGTACAACTAAAAGTATTGGTTTCAACGATATCAGAACCGGCTTCTAAATATTCTTTGTGGATGGCTTCAATGATATCAGGACGCGTTAGGGAAAGTAAATCATTATTCCCTTTCACATCTTTGTGGTGATCTTTAAAACGCTCTCCTCTAAAATCTGATTCTTCAAGAATATATTTTTGAATCATGGTACCCATGGCACCATCTAAAATAAGAATTCTTTGTTTTAAAACGTCAATAATATTCATGTGTGAAGATTAGCCTATAAGTGAATGACAAATACCGTTTTGATAGTTGTGTTTACTTATTTCAGAAAGAAAGGGCTTGACTTGTAGTCATAAAAATATTTCTTCTTTATCTTCTGACGGTTTAAATCGTCATGGGAGTTAGCACCAAGTCAGGACTAGGTTGCTAAGACGTCATAGGGCCCATCCCTCGGTCTTTCTTGATAAGTAATACAAAAGTAGGATATTTATTTGAAATTCCTAATAGGAAAAGGAATGTATTTTAAATATTAAGAATAAGTAGTTTTAATTTGATTCTCTACCTTTGTAGGAATTCCATATTGCTGCATTAGTAGATAAGATTGGTTTAACCCCTTCGGGGTTATTTTAAAATTATATCTTTCGAAAATTTCATAAAATTCTATTACCGTAGGTTGCACCTACGGCTATTGTAGTTTAACCCTTCGGGTTGTTTGTACATATAATCCTGAAGGGTTAAACAATAATAACCCCGTATGAAATGTGTGTAAATTTGTAATCCATCTTTGAAGATTGGTTGTAATCAAAACCCGTCAGGGTTAAACAATAATAACCCCGTATGAAATGCGGGGAAATTTGTAATCCATCTTTGAGGATTGGTTGTAATCAAAACCCGTTAGGGTTAAACAATAATAACCCCGTATGAAATGCGGGGAAATTTGTAATCCATCTTTGATGATTGGTTGTAATCAAAACC
>JBEAZU010000094.1:0-3492 GCA_041169945.1 Bacteroidota bacterium | reverse complement strand
TAAGGTTATCAGGCATCAACATTTCTGTTGGTGATGAAGAAAAACCTCTGATTATTAAAGTCGCCTCGGTACCAAACGCCAAATTACAAGTGTATTTTATTGACAATGATGACTATTTTCACAGAAAATCTGTTTTCTTTGACAAAGACAATATTGCCCATACCGACAATGACGAGAGAGCCATCTTCTTTTGCAAAGGCGTATTGGAAACCGTTAAAAAACTAGGTTGGTCTCCAGATATTGTACATTGTAACGATTGGATGACAGGTTTGATTCCGCTTTACCTTAAAACAACCTACAAAAAAGACCCTATCTTCAAAGACACTAAATCTATTTTCTCTGTGTACAACAACTCTATGGAGTTGAAATTTGAAGGGGATTTGACCAAAAAAGTGAAAATGTTGGATATTGAAGACAGCATGTTGGGTCACTTAGAAACATTGAGTTACGAAGGTTTTGTGAAGATTGGTATTGAATATGCCGATTTAGTAATACAAGCAGAAGAAGAACTGAATGAAGGCTTAATTAATATTTTCAAAACTACGGAAGCTAAAACTAAGCATCAAATCAATATGTTAGCGGAAGATGTTACGGAATCGCATTTCAATATTTACCATGAACTTCTTGCTTAGAACAATAGTTACTTCCTTTTTAGTGTCCTCTGTTTTATGGGCTTGTAAAAATAATGCAAGAATTGGCCTTGAGGTTGCGCCTCAGGGCCAAAATATTGGCACTTATATGCAAGACACTTTTACTGTGAATGTGTCTACCATTTTACTAGACACCATCGCCACTTCTAAAACGGGCAATCTTTGGGTAGGTGATTATACCGATCCTAATTTTGGTGTTTTAAGTGCTAAAACGTATTCCCAACTCATTCTTTCTAACCCTGGTGTAAGCTTGCCAGAAGGTGCCGTGTTTGATTCTTTGTCTTTTATTCTCAAATATGGCGATTTAAAATTTGGGGATACCACCAAACCTTTTAGCCTTGCAATTTACCAACTTACCGATACCATCCATAGCAGTGGGACTTATTATCATAATTCTGCCATTGCTTATAATGCTACTGCCATTGGCAATACCACTTTTAACCCTGCCAACTTTGTAAGTAGAAATCAAGACAGCATTCATATTAAATTAAATGATGCCCTTGGCCAAGATTTATTTTCAAAATTTGGATCTCCTAGTTTAAGTACACAAGCCAATTTTAATGCTTATTTTAAAGGAATTCTTTTGGCTTCAGACGGACTGAATGGGTCTATTATTGGTGGTTCGTTTACCTCCGCACGTTTGAGTAGAATGGTTTTGTATTGTCATAAGGCTGCTGAGCCGGGCAATTCCATACGGTATGAATTCCCGATTAGTACTGCCGCCAAAAAATTTACCAATTACCATAACGACAGAAACAATACACCCTTGGCTGGCTTAGTAAACATTAAAGACAGTGTGAGTTCATTGGCGAGTACTGTTGCTGTTATTCAAGCGGGTGCTAGGCTTGGGGTAAAAGTGAATATTCCAAACATTAAAAGACTAAGGGAACAATTGGGTAATGTTGCCATCAACAGGGCAGAACTTATTATTCGTCCTATTGCAATACCAAATACAGGCACAAACCAAGCCCCATTTTTAACCATGCACCAATTAACGGCCAACAACTTGTTATATCCAGTACAAATTGATGGCTTTAGCATTACTGGCACCTCCTATACACAAAATATAGCTTACGATTATACCAGTAATCAGTACAGTGTGTTTTTAACTGATTATGTGCAGTCTATGTTGTATGATAAGGTTAGTCCTAATTATATTTTAAGTGGTGCTGTTGCTAGTCCTGGTAATTTTGTGTTAGGGAATCAAAAGCATCCTTCAGGCGCAATCAAATTAAAACTTTATTATACCAAAATTGACTAAAAAGATGGTTCTAGCTGATTTTCGGTAGGCAGAGATGATGTGTCATTTGTATAGCTGGGCATTCCCCACCGTGGCGGGTCGGGATTTCAGTACTCGTCCCGATTTTTTCGGGAAGCTCAAACAATGCTTCTATCCCTAACGCTCAATCCCGAATAACATCGATGTATCTTGAAAAAGGAATGATTTTCAGTAATGATAAAAAGATCATCTTAAGGTAAATTTAAAAAATAAAATTATAAACATTAGCCAATAAAATCATCTAGCACCAATAGTATATTCGTTTTTGTCTAGTATACGCATGGTAACCATACCCCAAAATTTAACGACGATGTCTAAAGTAATTATCAACAGTAGTAATGCTCCCGCTCCTATTGGTCCTTATAGCCAAGCGGTTTTAGCAAATAACACCCTTTATGTTTCAGGGCAAGTTTGTTTTGATCCCATTTCAGGTGCTTTGGTCAATGAGGATATTGTATCAGAAACCCATAGGGTAATGAAAAATTTGCAAGCCATATTAACGGAAGCAGGTGCCACATTTGCTGACGTAGTAAAATGCACCATTTTTGTAAAAGACCTCAATAATTTTGTGGCCATTAATGGTGCCTACGGCGAATATTTCAATGAAAATCCTCCTGCTAGGGAAACGGTAGAAGTAAGTCGACTGCCACGCGATGTGAATGTGGAAATATCTTGTATCGCCGTACTATAACTGAATAGCATAGCCTTACGCAATGGTGCTAAGGCTATGTTATTTATTCGTGGTGGTAGGGTTCTCCTTTTAAAATGGTATAGGCCCGGTACAATTGTTCTACAAAAATTAGTCTCACCATTTGATGCGAAAAAGTCATCGCTGAAAGGGATATTTTTCCATTCGCACGTTGGTGCAAGCTTTCCTCAAAACCATAAGGCCCCCCAACAATCATTACCAAAGTACTTGTACTATTGATTTGAAGTTTTTCAATGAATGTAGCAAAACCTACAGAGGTATACGATTTGCCATGTTCATCAAGCAATAGTACATAATCGGTGTTTTTAAGTTGCTTGGAGATTAAATCTGCTTCTGCCTTTTTTTGTTGTGCTTGACTTAAACTCTTGGTGTTTTTAAGTTCTGGTATTACTTTAAGTTCAAAGGAAGTATAATGTTTAAGTCTATTGAGGTAATTATTGATGCCCTCAATTAACCATTTTTCTTCTGTTTTGCCAATGACAAGTAAGGTGATTTTCATCGTAAATAGATTTTAATAATGGCGTTTGCTTGCTGGTATGTCTATTGGATTGTAGTGCTTTTGCGTGAAGGATAGCAGCGAAAAGCCCGGAGCGTAGCGAGGACTTGTAGCGGATAGCCTGACCCAAAGGGGCACGCCAACAAAACCTTCAACCTTATAGTCATGAGTTACTGAAACGTTGTTTTGTGTAAAAATATTTTTGAAAATGGCCATAATCAATACCATTTAAGCCATTGTAGCGGTACTTGTGAAGCTTAGCTCATCAATGCAAATACCATCCAGCTGGATAAATAGGCCAAACCGGTCATGTATACCAATTGTATGGCGGGCCAAACCCAAGATTTTGTTTCACGGT
>JBEAZU010000093.1:0-3426 GCA_041169945.1 Bacteroidota bacterium | reverse complement strand
AATATTGGATGCTTCGGCAACAATGGTGATGTTAGTACAATATTTTTCAAGTAAAGTAGCTAGTGTTAACCTACTTTTACTTTCATCATCCACTATGATTGCTGTAAACATTCGATTTTTTTAACTGTTGGGGTATACCAAATATATACAATTATCTAAACAATAGATATCAAAACAGTAAATTCAATTTTCAACTATTTCAATATTGTCAAAACTTAGGTGGGTGGCTTTAGACATATTTGCCTTCCTATGCTTCAAGTAGATGAATCAAAAATCCACACACCAACTGAATGTCTAAGTCGTTGGTGTGTGGAGGTTATTAATAGGCTTTGGCAAACAAAACTCTTTTGGTAGAAGGCTTACCTGTCAATACACATACGCCTGCTTCTTCAATGGCATCTAAAGGAATACAACGGATGGTTGCTTTGGTCAATTCTTTTATTTTTTCTTCTGTTTCCTTGGTGCCATCCCAGTGGGCAGCAATAAAGCCCCCTTCATTTTCTAAAACAGTTTTGAATGCTTCAAAAGTATCTACTTTCGTTGTATGGCTGTTTTTGTAAGCCAAGGCCTTGTTGTAAATATTAGCCTGAATGTCATCTAACAAAGTAATGATATAGGCTTCAATGCCATCTAACGATTGCGTTTGCTTTTCTTTGGTATCTCTTCTTGCTACTTCAACGGTGCCATTGTCAAGGTCACGTTGCCCCATTGCAAGGCGAACAGGCACTCCTTTTAATTCATATTCCGCAAATTTCCAACCTGGTTTTTGGGTGTCACGGTTATCGTATTTTACACTGATGCCTTTGTCTTGCAATGCTTTTTTAATGGCATTTGCTTTCAGATTGATTGCCTCTAATTGTTCTTGGTTTTTGTAAATTGGCACAATGACCACTTGTATAGGAGCTAATTTAGGAGGCAATACAAGGCCTTCATCATCAGAGTGCGCCATGATCAAGGCGCCCATCAAACGGGTACTTACACCCCATGAAGTTCCCCAAACGAAATCAAGTTTGCCATCTTGGCCTGTAAATTTCACCTCAAAGGCTTTGGCAAAATTTTGTCCTAAAAAATGGGAAGTACCAGCTTGTAAGGCTTTACCGTCTTGCATCAATGCTTCAATACAATAGGTGTCTACCGCACCTGCAAAACGTTCGTTTTCTGTTTTTACCCCTTTCACAACAGGCAAGGCCATGAAGTCTTCCGCAAAGTCGGCATACACGTCTAACATTTGTTTGGTTTCAAACACGGCTTCTTCTCTTGTGGCATGAGCGGTATGCCCCTCTTGCCATAAGAATTCTGTGGTTCTTAAAAATAGCCTTGTTCTCATTTCCCAACGTACCACATTGGCCCATTGGTTGACCAATAAAGGCAAGTCTCTATAGGATTGAATCCAGTTTTTGTAGGTACTCCAAATCACGGTTTCAGAAGTTGGTCTTACAATTAACTCTTCATCAAGTTTGGCATCCGGATCAACAATTACCGCAGTATTGTCTGCATTGTTTTTGAGCCTATAGTGGGTAACCACGGCACATTCTTTGGCAAAGCCTTCAATATGACTTGCTTCTTTGCTCAAGAATGATTTTGGGATGAATAAAGGGAAATACGCATTGACATGATCGGTATCTTTGAATTTTTTATCCAATACCTGTTGCATTTTTTCCCAAATGGCATAGCCATAAGGTTTAATCACCATGCAACCTCTTACCGCAGAATTTTCAGCTAAATCGGCTTTTTTTACTAACTCATTATACCATAAAGAATAATCTTCACTTCTCTTTGAAACACCCTGACTCATAGCTTATAAATAGTTTTTTGCTTAATAAATTAAATAACATTACCTTCCATCATGCTTCAATTTTGAAAATGAATCAAGCTAAATTATTGTAATTTTCATTTTTGGTACGGCATTTGTAAAGCCCCAAGTAATTGCAAATATATACAAATTATAATAGTTGTAATTGAACTCAATTATGTTTTAGTAAACGAGGAGGAACTATTCAAAAATATTCTTCGTTAATCCATTGATAAATAAACGTATAAATTATATAGCCATGTCTGCTCCAATCATTTCTCCGAAATTTTTTAGCCTAGGTATTTTGCTTTTGCTTACGACTTCTATACTTGAGGCCCAAGAAAATGATGATATGTATTACTCAAGAAAAGACAGGTTAAAAGCGGTGGAACAACAACAAGCTACACCCAAAGACTCCCCTACCTATTGGACACCCAATGTTGCGCCCTACAACTATGACGACCAAGGCACTACCCAAGTTGATACGGCTTTGATGAATAAATATGCTGCGCAAGCAAGGCAGGATAATCAAGAAAAAATTGCCACTGGCAATACCTATATCACCAATAATTATAATAACCAAAATTATAATCAACAATACAGTAACCAAACATCCTCAAGAAGAAGGAGAAGATGGGGAAACAATTGGAACAATAACTATAATTATGGTGCAGGGTGGAATGTATCTCCTTACATTGGTTTTGGATATAATAATTATTGTGGTTGGGGGCCTTCCATAGGATTTGGTTTTGGATCGGGGTATGGCTTCAATGCAGGGTATGGCTATGGTTCTTCGCTTTGGAATAACGGTTGGGGAGGTAATTTTTGCTATAACTACCCTTACTACACTCCTTTTTACAATCCTTACGCCTATAATTCTTGGTATTCTCCTTATTATGGTGGATTTTATCCTTATGGGAATCAGGTGATTATTATAAATAAAAATGCTAACAATAATACCAACAATACGAATTCTGCAACTGCTCCTGCATCTGTAAATGGACCAAGAGGTACTGCAGGTTCACCGTATTCGAATACGACTGGTAGTCATCCGTCAAGTAATACTGGGCCACAAAGAAATGACAATGCGCAAGGGGGTTCTACGCCAAGCCAAGACAATAATGGCCGTGGAAGTAGGGGTGCAGGAACTGCCAGTCCTACGCCTAACCAATACCAAAATGAAGTGAGAACCTACGATTATTACTCACAGCAAAATAGGGCTGCTACGAATGGGAACAGTAGTGTGCCTACCATGACAGAGCAACACAGTGCTCCGCAATTTGATAACCATGGTAGAGGGAGCAGAGGTGAAGGTTCTCCTAGTACGGCACCTTCCTACAACCAACAAAACAATGCCAACCGTCCTACACAAAGAAACGACAATTGGAGTAATGGTAGAACCAATGACAATAGTGGTGGTTCGTTTGGAGGAGGCTCCAATAGCGGTGGCGGTGGCTCTTTTGGGGGCGGCAGTGGTGGTGGGTTTAATGGCGGTGGAGGCGGTGGAGGCGGCGGAAACAATGGAAGAGGATCAAGAGGACGATAGTTTTCCTGCCATGTTTCACATGAGTTTACTTAAAAAGCGTTCTTTAGTTTTGTCAATCAGGTGTATCACAGTATTTAATTCTTGTTTA
>JBEAZU010000092.1:0-16309 GCA_041169945.1 Bacteroidota bacterium | reverse complement strand
AATTAATAACCACTAATTAACATGCTATGAAAAATGCTACACGATTTTTTTGCACTTTAAACCAAAATTCAAAAAAAGGTTTAGTGTTGCTATTGACTTTACTTACCTTCTTTTTTTCTGGAATTTCCGTTCAGCTTTATTCCCAAAATACAGCTCATGTCAATTGGGATTTGTTGGATAAACCTACCAAAAGAGCCATCTGGATGTGGAAACCCAACACCACCAATATATGGAACGGCGTGGCTGGTTACCAGCAATTGGTAGACAACCACAAAAATTCTCAAGACAATTTGATTGATTTTTGTAGAAACAAATCCATCAATACCATTTATCTTTTTGTTGGCAATTGGCAGTGGGATCAGGCAATTTTTAATACCGGTAAACTGTATAATGAAGCGGGTTACGCCGCTTTTATCACCAAAGCAAATGCGGTTGGAATCAGGGTTTGGGCATTGTATTATTTGAATGATGATTTTAATGATTTAACCAATTATGCTGCGGCAACACCAAAAATAATAGATGCCATTGGTGGATTTAACAGTAGGTATCCAAATTCCGGTTTTGATGGTGCCCAGTCAGATGTTGAACCTGATGTTTCCAGTAATTATTCGACTTTGATTGATTACCTTAAGTTAGCCCAATCAAAAACCAATACCTGGAAAACTACCTTAAAAAATGCCGGAGCCAAACCATTTATTTTTTCTAGTGTCATCAAACCTGCTTGGGTAAGTTATGTGCATACTTAGTAATGCAGTAAGTAAAGAACTGTTTAAATTTATCATTGATGCGATTGACCATATCGCCATCATGGATTATTATGACACACAGGCAAAATTGAAGTTCATTGCTTTGCCAGCATTGACGTACGCTTCTAGTTTAAATCCAGTAAAACCTGTGGCAATTGGTATAGAAACAGGTTCTTTTCAAGTGTATGACCCAATCAATACGTACAGCGAAGAGATAAAAGCCGAAACAAATCTCACGAGATTTAACCGATTAGAAGAAGATCTTGATGCAGTTGAAGCCATATTCAAAACATACAAGGCGTATGAAAGATTTGCCATTCATGATATGTCTCAATATTTTGCACATTGGTTTGGCGCGCAACAAGGAGATTGGTTAGACAAAAATTCAACCTGGGTGAAACCTCCTTATGTTAATTTAAAAGTTGATGCTTCACCGTTTGCCAACTGGCCAAATGATATTCCTGTTCCTGGCGCACCGGTAATCACAAGTGTCGCTCCATTATCTTCGGTGCAGGATGTGGCTTATACTTACACTTTAACGGCTACCGATCCCAATAACAAAGCACTAACCTATAGTGCCAAAACGCTTCCATCGTGGTTAAGTTTTAATCCTACAACCAGGGTTTTGTCTGGCACGCCAACTGTGGCAAACATCAATGCCCACCATATAGTTTTACAGGTGTCTAATGGAACATTAACTACCAACAATTCATTTACGATTATTGTGAACAGTATTCCTGTGTTGAATGCACCACTTACAGCTGCAACCGCTTCAATTTTATATTCTTATGCATTAAAAGCCACTGACCTCAATAATGACAAACTAACCTATTCTGTTATTGTTAAGCCATCTTGGTTAACTTTTAATGATTCATCCAATGTTTTGTCAGGAACTCCTTTAGTTGGAAATATTGGAAATAATAATGTAACGGTTAGGGTTTCAGATGGCATAGCAACTGTTGATCAGGCATTTGTGCTGAAAGTGGTTGCCATGTCTTCATCCACCAATTATCTTTTGCTTGGTGATTTTGAAAGTGCTGGAATTTGGGACATGTGGGCCGGAACAAGAAGCACGAGTTGTGCTAGAAATGGCGCTTATGGTGTTCAATTAACTCAAAATGAAGCCGGTGTTCAACAAGTAGTTACAAAACTCAAACCCAATACAAAATATGTTTTAACTGCTTATTTAAATACCGGTGGAACAAATGTAACATTAGGTATTAATAAATATGATGGTGTCGCGTTTTCTCAAAATAATAAATGTAACAGTACGGTGTTTACCAAGTATTCATTGCCCTTTACAACTGGTGCTTCAAATACTTCGGCCAATGTTTTTATTTATAGAATCGGAAATACCACCACCGTATGCGCTGATGATTTTGAAGTGTTGGAAGATGTACCTCTTGGAATGGACAATGACAATGCCATTCATGAACTTAAGGTTTATCCAAATCCTGCGACTAGCAATGCTCAGGTTGAATTTGTTTTGAATGAACCAGCAACCATTATGATAGAGCTTTATAATATTCAGGGTCAATTGGTCAACACAATATTAAATGCAACAACTTTACAAGCAGGAAGTTATAGCCAAAAAATAGAAACCCATCCATTAGAAAAAGGAATTTATTATCTCAGGTATTCAAGCAATCATCAGGTTCAAAATATGCAATGGAGTATATTACCACATTAAAATACCCCTAAGGAATAAATTTTAAAGGGTGAATTGAAGCATTTAACTAAATGCTTCAATTCACTCTTTTTGCATTTATAAACTATAAACGAAAGGTTTAAAAACTTATTTATATTTTCATGAAAAAATAATATAAAGATTTCGTTATTTTATTACATTATTTGTGTAAATTTATCTTCCGAAACGCATAATAAATAATTTTAACTGTAATTAGAAATGTTATGAAAGCAATATCTAAAAGTGCTACAATTATTGTTACATTAATCGTATTGATGCATGTAACAATGACGTCCACATTATTAGCGCAAAACAACGCCCATGTCAATTGGGATTTGTTGAACAAACCAACCAAAAGAGCACTATGGGTTTGGAAACCTATTACTGATAATAATTGGGACGACGTAACAGCACACAAACAATTGGTGGATAACCACAAAAACGCCCAAGACAATTTAATAGATTTCTGTAAAAATAAATCCATCAATACTTTATATGTTTTTGTTGGCTCATGGGAATGGGATCAGGACACTTACAAAACAGGAAAGCTTTACAACGAAGATGGTTATGCTTCTTTGATTCAAAAAGCCAATGCAGCTGGAATTAGGGTGTGGGCACTTTTTTATTTTTATGACAATGCCAATGATTTTACCGATTATGCCAATATCACTACCACCATTGTTGACGCCATTGGTGGCTTCAACCAAAGACATCCTTCCACAGGTTTTGATGGCATTCAGTCTGACAATGAACCATCTTCTACACCGGTTTATACCGACATGATCGATTTTTGTAAACTGGCTTTACAAAAAACAAATGCCTGGAAAACGACACTTAAAAATGCGGGAGCCAAGCCATTTGTTTTTTCTGCAGTGGTGAAACCAGCTTGGGTTACTGCATCTATAACCTATAAGAATGAAACCAAAGAAATGTATAAGTTTATCCTAGACAACGTGGAACATGTTGCTCTGATGGACTATTATGATACACAGGCAAAATTGCTCAATTTGGGAATACCAGTTTTGTCTTATGCAGCAAGTTTGAATCCTATACGACCAGTTTCTATTGGTATTGAAACAGGCTGGAAAAGCGTAAATGCCCCAAATACTTATAATGACGAAATTCTTGCGGAAACTAATTTAACGCGATTCAACAAAATGGAAGACGATTTGGATATGGTTGAAGCTACTTTTAAAACGTATAAATCTTATGAAAGAATTGCCATACACGATTTAGCGCAATATTATGCACTTTGGTTTGGCTTAGAACAAGGTTATTGGCTTGATGCAAATCCTACTTGGGGAAATCCTCCATTCAATGATTTGATGAACGATGCTTCCCAATTTGCCAATTGGCCAAACTTACTACAAACCAATGCGCCACCGATTATTAATTCATCACCAATTGTAACAGGTACAAAAGATATTTCCTACACTTATACGGTGGCTGCCACTGATGCCAACAATGATGTACTCACTTATAGTGCCTCTGTATTACCTGCTTGGTTAAATTTTAACCCAACCACCAGGTTGTTATCTGGAACTCCTTCATCGCAACATATTGGAAAACATACTGTTACTTTAGATGTTTCAGATGGTACTGTGACCACGAAACAAACTTTTACGGTTGCTGTTAGTTTGGTTGTAGCACCAGCAAATTTACTGGTGAATGGAAGTTTTGAAACAACTGCTGCCTGGGATTTATGGGCTGGTGCAATCAGTACTTCTTGTTCAAGAACTGGAACAAGAGGGGTATTGCTTTCATTGAATGAAGCTGGGGTGGAACAAAAAGTAGTAGGACTAAAACCTTTGACCAGGTATGCATTTAATGGTTATGTTAATTCCGGAGGGACCAATGTTGGATTAGGGACTAAAAGTTTTGGCGGACCTACTTATGAAACCATTTGTAACAGTACTGTAATGACACAGTTTACCAAAATTTTTACTACCGGTGATACCAATACTTCTGTAATTGTGTATTTGTATAGAATTGGAAACACGACTCCAGTTTGTGCCGATGATTTTGAGGTGATTGAAAGTCCTTTAACTGGAATGGAAGAAGAGGCTATATTTAAAACCCTCAAAGTGTATCCCAACCCAAGTTCAAGTGTGACCCAGGTAGATTTTGAATTGAAATCAGCAGCCAACACCTTGATAGCATTATACAATATGCAAGGGCAAAAAGTGACTACATTACTTGAAGCACAAATGCTTGAAGCAGGAACGCATCACCAAACGATGGCTACAAATGATTTAGCCGAAGGGGTTTACTATCTCAGCATTACAATCAATAGCATAGCACAAAGTGTCAAATTGGTTATTTTAAATAAATAATGCATTCAATTAAACATTTTAAACCATGAAGCTACTCACTACCAGCTTGTTATTGATGGGCAATGTTTTGTTTGCTCAAACTAATTTTATTGAAGAATTCAATAAGAAAGGACTTCCGGTGGAAGGTGGTGAATGGTCTTTTAAAGCGGATATCAATCCCAGGCAAACTTCCTGGAATAAAATCTGTCCCGGCGATGGCTATGCCTATTTGGTTGTTGATTCGGATTTGACCAATGACATGGATGAAACCAATCCATACCAAACGATCACGGTTAATTCAGTTGGACCAGGACATCGTTTGGAGGTAAAAATGAAAGGAATCGCTGTGCAGGGATTGGTGGGGTTTATTTTTACTTATGAAGAAAGCAATGAAATATTCAATGAAATTGACATAGAAATTGTTCCTGATGATGCGAAAACATTACCTGAAAATCATGACATCGACACGCCAAACGGATGGACAGATGCCAGGTTTAACAGTTGGGGTAATGCAAGTGTATCTACAGAAACACCTTATGATGGTTTATTCAAGGCAATTACGGATTCCACAGGGAAGAAAATTTCTTTAATTGACGACAAGTTTCATGTGTATGCCATAGATTGGTACAAAGATAAAATAGATTTTTTTATAGATGGGGTGCACCAACACACCATTACAAAAGCAGTAGCAACAAATGCTTCTGATGTCATTTTAGGTTTTAGAGATCTTGCCTGGGCAGGAGAAATGAAATGGCAAGGCACCAAAACTTTGGTGATTGACTGGCTTAAAGTTACGCCACTTAAAAACAATTAAATTTTGTATTAATCCTTAAACTTCTTGCTATGAAATCATTTGTATGGTTGAACAGGTGCGCCCAAAAAGTGCCTTGTGTTTTGTTTCTTGCTGTATTTTGCAATTTGTCTGTAGTCGTAAATGCTCAAAACCAGGGCGTATTTGTAGTTCCTAAACCACAAACAGTGAATCAAGGTTTGGGCGTATTTAAACTTACTGCTACTACCAATATTATTGTTCAGGCCAATTCTTTCAATGAAGGCACAAAATTGTCGACCTTTTTGAAAAAAGCTACTGGCTATCCTTTTTCAGTAAATACTTCAGTGTTGACGGAGTCTGCTGGTGATATTGCCCTTACTATTTTAACTACACCAAATGCAACTATTGGTGATGAAGGGTATTTACTCTCTGTAAAATCAAGTTCAATTACCATTCAAGCCAATACTGAAGCCGGATTGTTTTATGGCTGGCAAACTTTACGTCAATTGTTACCTTCCAAAATAGAAGCAAAAAAGGCAATTCCTTCCTTTAATTGGACAATTCCTGTCGTTGAAATTTCAGATTTTCCTCGGTTTAAATGGAGAAGTTTTATGCAGGATGACAGCCGATATTTTTTCGGTGTGGCTGCCACTAAAAAATTACTGGATGTAATGGCGATGATCAAACTCAATAAATTCCACTGGCATTTGGTAGATGACCATGGTTGGAGAATTGAGATTAAAAGCAGACCAAAATTACAATCTATCTCCTCAGTAAATACTTGTTCAGGCAGAAACAGTGGCTATTATACACAAGCACAAATTACTGAAATTGTGAATTATGCCGCGGCATTACACATTGAAGTAATTCCAGAATTGGAGATGCCCGGCCATAGTATAGAAGTTTTGGCAGCCTATCCTGAATTGTCGTGTACCAAAAACAATGCTGCTTTTGGTGGTCCGTTTGCTGTTCAATGTGCTGCAGGAGTAAATAGTGAATTGTTGTGTGCCGGAAAAGAAGAAACATTTACATTTATTAGCGATGTTATTGGTGAAATAGCACCACTGTTTCCAGGGGGCTACATCCATTTAGGAGGTGACGAAACCAAATCTTTTGCAAAATGGGCACAATGTAAAAATTGTACGGCCAGAAAAACAGCCCAAAGCATTGCTACGGATATGCAGTTGAAAACTTACTTTATGACCAGGGCCGCTGGAATTGTTGCCAGTAAAGGCAAACAATGGATTGGCTGGTCGGGAGTAGAAACCAATGGTATTCCGCCTGCAAATGGAATTTTACAATACTGGGAAACAGCATCTGCTACAACTTCAGGAGCATTTACAACAGCCAAAGCGGGTTACAACACCATTTTATCGCCTTATGACAGGGTTTACTATGACATGAGGTGGGCTGATGGTGAAATAGGAGACACCTGGGGGCCAGCTATTGATTTGAGTATTGCTTATGGTTATGAACCTATGCCGGCTGGATTGACCACTTTACAACAAAGTCGAATTCTTGGTGTAGAAGGGTGTATTTGGAGCGATAAAATTTCTGCAGAATCAGATAAAGAATATTTAGTAGCTCCTAGAATTTTTGCTTTAGCTGATATTGATTGGGCCGCTCCTGGTAAAGATTTTGATAATTTTCAACAACGCCTGTATCCTCAATATGAAAGGTTAGATAGTCTTGGTTTCAATTACCGCAAACCCGATCCTGGTACCAGTATCTTAATTACTACCCAACCATTAACTTCCATCAAAGTAGACAGCTTGTATGGCTATACTTTTTATGGGTACGATGCTGAAGGAGCACCTGTAACTTTTAGTGCGATTGGCTTACCTTCATGGCTCGCTTTTAATGCGTCTTCGGGATTACTTTCAGGAACGCCAAACACCGCGAACCAAGGAGCATTTCAAGTCACTTTAAGGGTTTCAAATGGTGTTTATAATGTAGATCAAAAATTTGTAATTACCGTTGGAACCGTTCCTACTTCAAGTAATTTATTGTACAACGCCGATTTAGAAACTTCCGGTGGCTGGGATTTATGGGGCGGAAATGTGACCAGTACTTGTGCAAATAATGGCAATAATGGGATTGAATTCAAAGACGGGGAAGCTGGTTCAGAACAAGTGGTTACCGGTCTCATTCCTAATACCGAGTACATTTTTAGTGCATATATCAATTCCAGTAATTCTACGATTCAATTAGGGGTAAAAAATTATGGCGGAAACACTTCACAAATCAATTGTAAAAGCACTTATTTTAAACCGTACAGTATCAATTTTATAACGGGTAGTGGCTACACCTCGGCAACTGTTTTTGTGTACCGCAGCTCTGGAACAGCCAAAGTGTGTACAGATGATTTTGAACTGATACCTAAAATTGTCGCAGGAATGGACAATCAAATGATATCCAATGAAATGTTTCATGTAGCTCCCAATCCAATTCATGAAAAAGCTGAAATCACTTTTGAAGTGAAAGAAGAGGCGTTAGTATCTTTAGAACTTTACAATGTACTTGGTTTGAAAGTGGGATCCATTATTTCATCTCAAAAAATGACTCCTGGGATTTATACAGAAACACTGCAATCTGATAAAATTTCAAGCGGCGCTTATTACTTGAATTTGGTAATCAATGATTTGAAAACCGTCAAACTATTGGTTATTAAGCCATAATTAGAACTTGCTGAAAAAGCATTTACATATTAATTTTTAGTGTTTTATGTTGATTTTTGTTTGTATTAGTGCAAGGATATATGAATAAAGGTCAAAAAAGGTGTGCATCTGCCCTAGCTTTTGTGCGTCAAACTCATTTAGTAATAGAAAGATTTGAAACACCATTTTCACAAAAATTAAGTACATCGAATCGTTGGGTTGTATTGGCTCATAAAATTCCATGGAATGAAATCTGCAATGTTTAACACCAAACAATTTGGGCTTAGTACTACAGGAAGGCCTCCTATTAGTGCAAGAGTGGTCATAGGTTCATTTATTATAAAGCATAAGTGTAATCTTGATGACAGAGAAACAGTTGCTCAGATTACTGAAAACATGTACATGCAATACTTTTTGGGGTGTTCTAGTTTTAGAACAGAAGCGCCATTTGATGCGTCCTTATTTGTTGGGTTCAGAAATAGAATATGTTTGGAACAAATAAATGCGATGAATAACAAAATTCATGCTTTAGCTCAAAATAGTCAAACTCCTACGAATACAAAACCTCTTTCTTCTGATGATAAAGACATTTATTCTAATAATCAATCTACTAATAAAGAAGACAATAGTTCTGATAGAAACCGCTATCCCACACAAAGGTCGTGTTTTATTTGATGCAACTGCTTGTCCACAAGATATTGCTTACCCAACAGAAAAAGGGATAAGTTTAAATGGTCATTAAACGTGTTTAATAAAAAAGTTACATTTGCAACTTGGATTCACCTCTTTGACACTTATTCCAATCCTTAAAAACCCCTTTAAAACTGAATGTTTTAAAGGGGTTTTTTAAGGATAATAATTTTTACCGACATATTTTAAAAACATCTCACATGTTACTTTTTAAAAATAGGCATACATGGTCAGTTCTATAAATTTTACCAATCTCCACCGGCACCGCCGCCACCGAAATCTCCTCCACCGAAGCCACCAAAATCGCCCCCGCCATTTGAAAAATCGTTGTAAGAACCACCATTGCTACGACTAGAAAACAGGTCCATCAGTAATAAAGTGGTTAACAATCCTGGACCAACACCGTTACCACCTATATGGTTGTTTCTTGTGTTTTTCATTTTTTGTAAAAAAGAAATCACCATAAAAATGATGACCATAAATATCACCACAAACACAAAACCGTTGCTTTTTTTCTTTTTCCCAATCTGATCAGCTTTGAATTGACCCGAAGCCAAGCCAATCATTGTATCTATGGATTGGTTCAATCCTTCATAAAACTGCCCTTGTTTAAAGTAAGGTTTCATTACCAAAGTAGTAATGCGTTTACAAATCCCCGCGGTCAGTATTGGTTCCATGCCATAACCAGTGGCAATAAATGATTTATGTTCTGTTTTGGCCAACAATATCACTACGCCATTGTCATTTTTTGCACCTCCAACGCCCCATTTATGGCCGATTTCAGTCGCCACATCCATTGGTTCTTCACCATTCAAAGACTCCACGGTAACAATCACTATTTGTGTTCCGGTTGAATCGTTGTAATGACGAAGTTTTTGCTCCAGCATTTGCACTTCTTGGGCAGCTAACATTCCACCAAAATCATTTACCAAACGTGGAGGATCAGGTTGCTCTGGAACCTTTGGCTGGCCACTCATTGACAATGCTGTAAGCAAAGTCAATGAGAGTAAAAGTATATTTTTAATTGTCTTGGAATGAAATATCATCGCTTAATTCGTTCTTGTCATCTGACTGGTATGGAAAATGTTTTTGCAACTGTTCGCCTGCAGTAACAATACCTTCAGCCAATCCTGCTGCAAATTGCTGTTTGGAAAACTGTATTTTTACCTGTGATTTGATTTGTTCCCAAAAATCTGCGGGTACGACTTTGTTGATTCCAACATCTCCTAAAATGGCAAATTTTCTATCTTTAACTGCTAAATAAAACAGCACTCCATTACGAAGTGCTGTTTTATGCATGTTTAATACTGAAAATACTGTGGCAGCCCTGTCCATCAAATCACCTTTGCAGTGATTTTCAACATGTACCCTAATTTCACCTGAAGTGTCGGTCTCTGCTTGCTTGATGGCATTCAGTACCAACAATTTGTCTGATTCAGTAAAAAAACTTTTAAGCATGGTTATTAAAATTGAATGTCTGGTGCTTTTTGAGACGTTTCTTCGGCTTTGAAGTATCCTTTTTTCTCAAACCCAAACATCCCTGCAAACATATTGTTTGGGAATGTTTTGATATGCGTGTTGAAATCCTGAACGGCTTCGTTGAACCTCATTCTTTCCACACCGATTTTGTTTTCTATACTTACAATTTCAGCCTGTAATTCAAGAAAGTTTTGGTTAGATTTTAAATCAGGGTATTTTTCAACCACCACCATCAACCTACCCAAAGCAGAACTTAAGCCTTGTTGTGCTGCCTGAAATTTGGCCAAACTTGCTTCATCTAATTTATCAGGGCTAATGTTGACAGAAGTTGCTTTTGCCCTTGCATTTACAACTGCTTCCAAGGTACTTTTTTCAAAATTTGCAGCACCTTTAACTGTGGCTACCAAACTTTTGACTTTATCAGCCCTTAACTGATATACATTTTGCACCTGCCCCCATTGAGCATCTACTTTTTCTTGTTTTTCTACGCCTGAGTTGTAACCACAAGAACTCAAACTTGCCGCTACTGATAATGCTACTAATAAATTTAAGAATAACCTTTTCATTGATTTTAAGATTTAGTGTTAAGATTGGAAACTGATTAATGTCAAATATTATACCTATACCAGTACTTCCAGTAAGGTTTTAAACATGACATATTGCCCTTTGTAGCCTTTGTCTACTTCAGCCATCAATTGGGGTTCATATTGATTTTCATATTGCTCGAGATCTGTCATGTCATTCATGAAAAACTGGCAGGAATAGGTCGTTCCTCCGTTGTCATGTTCGTTTAACATACGCAATAACTTGTAATCGGCTATTAATCCTGACAATAACATGGGAGGAATTTGAACTGTTTTCATCCAATGCAACCACTTTTCGTGGATGGCATTTTCAACATTGAATGTGATACTGTATAAAATCATTTTGGGGTATTAAAGTTCATTACCTGCAAGATAGTTAAGGCTTATTAGTTAAAAAAATTTATTCGGTATAAGTATGGTTTATATACCGTGAAGTACCATGATTTGCAATTAAATGATGGCTACCTGAACTGATCTTGTTGTATTTTATTCATGATGATATGGTTCCCCTTTTAAAATGGTGAAAGCCCGGTACAATTGTTCGACAAAAATTAAGCGTACCATTTGATGTGAAAAAGTCATTTCGGAAAGTGATATTTTACCATTGGCTCTTTGGTGCAGACTTTCTTCAAATCCATAGGGACCACCCACTACCAAAACAAGAGTACTTGTACTGTTGATCTGTAGCTTCTCGATAAATTTTGACAAGGCCACCGAAGAATACGTTTTACCATGTTCATCCAACAAAAGCACATAATCTGTATTTTTGATTTGTTTGAGCATCAAATCTGCTTCTGCTTTTTTTTGCTGCGCCTGACTTAGGCTTTTGGTATTTTTTAATTCGGGAATTACTTTGAGTTCAAATGAGGTATAATGCTTGAGCCTGTTGAGGTAATTGTTAATGCCTTCAATCAACCATTTTTCTTCGGTTTTGCCTATTACAAGAAGGGTGATTTTCATTTTTGTAAGTTTTCGGTTTTCAGTTTACAAGTTTTTCAATCTACTGCCAACACCTTGTACTTGAGACTTATCCTTATACCTAATACATTGTACTTAATACCTGATACACCAACCAGCTCGACAAATAAGCCAAACCCGTCATGTACACCAATTGTGCGATTGGCCAGGTCCATGATTTGGTTTCACGGTAAACAACTGCTAAAGTGCTCATACACTGCATGGCAAAGACATAAAAAATCAACAATGACATCGCCAATGCAGGTGTGTACATCATGCCTCCGGTATTAGGATTGATTTCGGCTTTCATTCGTTTGATGATGGTATTTTCATTTTCCACATCCGCCCCGATGCTGTAAATCGTCGCCATGGTTCCAATGAAAACTTCCCTGGCAGCAAATGAAGTAATTAAGGCAATGCCAATTTTCCAATCAAATCCCAACGGTGCTATGGCTGGTTCGATAAACTTTCCGAAAATGCCTGCATAAGAAGCTTCAAGTTTGTTTGAGGCAATTAATTTATCGATTTGCTGCGTCGTCAATTGTTGCTGAACTGCTGTGGATTGCGCCAAATTTTCTGCCTTGACCATCGCATCACCTGGCCCATAAGAGGCCAGTACCCAAAGCACGATGGATATGGCAACGATAACTTTACCTGCTTCAAAGACAAAGGTTTTTACTTTTTCAATAATTGTCAAACCTACATTTTTCCATCTTGGCACTTTGTACCCAGGAAGCTCCATGACAAAATAACTACGGTCTTTGCTTTTTAAAATCAACTGCATTATTTTGGCCGTTACTATGGCTGAAATAAATCCTACCAGGTACAATCCCATCAAAGCCAAACCTTGCATATTGAAGACACCAAAAACATATTGTTCAGGCACAATTAAAGCAATTAAAACGGTATAAACAGGAATCCTGGCGGAACAGCTGATCAAAGGCGTCACAAAAATGGTAATCATGCGCTCCTTCCAGTTGTCAATATTTCTGGTGGCCATAATGGCTGGTACCGCACAAGCTACACTAGATACCAAAGGCACCACACTTTTACCATTCAATCCAAATTGGCGCATCAGCTTGTCCATGATAAACATCACCCTAGCCATATACCCTGATTCTTCTAAAATGGCTATAAATGCAAACAAAATGGCAATTTGTGGAATAAAAATAAGTACACCACCCAAACCTGCAATTAAACCTTCGGTGAGCAAACTTACCAATGGACCAGCCGGAAGTACCTCCATTAAAAAGCCATTCAGCTTCCCAATGCCTAAATCAATCCATTCCATTGGAATACTGGCCCAAGCAAATATGGCTTGAAACATTAAAAATAAGGTGGCAAAAAAGATGACATATCCCCATACTTTATGGGTTAAGATACTGTCAAGTTTTTTACTCATGGTATCTATATTGAAATCGGGCTGTTGAATAATTACATCTTCAATAAGAGTATTGATGTATTCATACCTCGCGATGGTTTCTTTTGCTTGCAGGTTACGGCTTTCAAAGTCATACTGCTTGGTTATTTTTTTAACTGCATTTTTTTCATCCGTTGATAAATGAGGCATTTTATCATACAAATGTGCCGTCAACAAAGCAACATAAGCATTCGAGATATGCAATTGGTCTTTGATTTCGGCAATTACATTTTTGGCGAAAAAAGTGGGCATAAAAAATCCTTCACTCTGTTTCACTTTAGTTGACAAAGTCGCTACTTTCAGCCATTCAATTCCTTCGCCGGTTCTGGCATTGATACTTACCACTGGAACGCCCAATTTTGCTTTTAAGCGTTCGATATTAATTTCAATTCCCTGTCTTTTCGCAACATCCAACATGTTTACTGCCAGCACAATTGGAATTCCTAAGTCTTTGATTTCGGTAAAAAGGAGTAGGTTGCGTTTGAGGTTGGAAGCATCTACCACCACCACAATGGTATCGGGATAGTTTTTGTCTTTAGGGTTGGTGAGGATGTCAAACACCACCTGTTCGTCCTGAGATTTTGGGTACAAACTGTAAGTTCCTGGCAAGTCAATGATCTCTGCATTGACGTGTTCCACCATGATACATGACCCAGTTTTTTTATCAACGGTTACACCCGGGAAATTTCCTATTTTTTGATTTAAGCCAGTAAGGTGGTTAAATAGCGATGACTTCCCTGAATTCGGGTTGCCAATGAGCGCTATTTTAGGATTTGTATTTACAGGCATTTTTTATAATCGTTCAGCGTTGTTTTTAAACCGCTCTATGCTCTAATCAATTAATACAGTGGCCGCTTCTTCCATTCTAATGGCTAAGCGGTAACCAGAAACGTTGATACATATCGGGCAACCGAGTGGAGCAATAGAATCGAGTTCAATTTTACTTCCAGGCAAACAACCCATTTCTAGTAATTTCAACGACATCAACTCATCTGTAAAACCGCTTACTACGCCGCTTTCTCCTATTTTGAGAGAAGCGATGGTTTTGTGTTTTACGATTTCGTTCATGTTATTTAGACTAATTAAGATTAGTGTGCAAGATAGTAGCTATGTCAGTAAGAAAAAAACTTTTTAAGGGTAAACACTTGTTTAAAGACGCATTTAAATTGTCTTCGAATCAAGGCTTAAATCATTTTTTCATATAATTTTTCATACATCGGCATAATGTTGCTGACATCAAATACATGGGCTTGGGCAAGGGCATTGGCTTTAAATGTCGGCAACATTTCATCGCTCAACACATAAAGTGCATTTTTAGCCATATCGTCAACATCGCCAATATTGCTCATAAAACCTGTAACTCCCTGAATATTCACTTCCGGAATACCACCCGCGTTGGATGAAATCACCGGTACTTCACAAGCCATGGCTTCCAGAGCGGCCAGTCCAAAGCTTTCTTTTTCGGAAGGCAATAAAAACAAATCAGCCAATGAAAGCACTTCTTCTACCGCTTCCTGTTTTCCTAGAAAGCGAACATCTTCACAAATGCCCAATTCTCTGCACATTTGTTCCATGCGTGGTCTTTCAGGACCATCACCCATCAATAACAATTTGCTTGGAAGTGTTTTACGAACACGTTGAAAAACAGCCAATACATCCTCAATCCTTTTAACAGACCTGAAATTTGACGTATGGATCAATAATTTTTCATTGTTTGGGCAAATGGCTTTTTTGAAATGGTCTTTTTTCTGTTTTTTAAATCGCTCTAAATCAATGAAATTTGGGATTACCTCGATGTCTCGTGTAATTTTGAAATGCGCATAAGTATCTTTTTTCAAATCTTCAGAAACCGCAGTAACCACATCAGATTGGTTGATACTAAATGTTACCACGGGTTCATAAGTAGCATCTTTACCCACAATGGTAATGTCAGTACCATGCAAAGTGGTCATCACAGGAATATTGATGCCTTCTGTTTTCAGAATTTGTTTGGCCATATAAGCCGCAGAAGCGTGCGGAATCGCATAATGCACATGCAGTACATCCAGCTTTTCGTATTTAACGACATCTACCATTTTACTCGCCAAGGCAAGTTCATACGGCGGATATTCAAACAAAGGGTAGGAAGAAATATTTACCTCATGGTAAAATAAATTTTGATCAAAAAAATCCAATCGTGTTGGCTGACTATAAGTAATAAAATGTACCTGGTGACCATTTTTTGCAAGTGCCTTCCCAAGTTCAGTAGCCACCACACCACTACCTCCAAAAGTTGGATAACAGACTATTCCTATTTTCATTTTAAATTGGTCTAAAAGTAAAAGGTATCAAGTACAAAGTTTTACCTAATACATAATACCTAATACTTGATACTTTTAAACTCCCTCCGCTACAACTTCTTGTACTTCAGGAACCATTCTTTTTAATAAATTTTCAATCCCAGCTTTTAAGGTTACCGTTGAAGACGGACATCCGCTACAAGAACCTTTCAGGTTTACTTTTACAATACCATCTACAAATGAATGGAAAGTAATGGCGCCACCATCTTGTTCTACTGCCGGGCGAACATATTCGTCCAACAATACTTTGATTTTGGTCACCACATCAGATTCATTTTCAAGATTTGCCACTTCAATTTCACCAATCAACAATGGTTTTCCTTCTTCTAGAAATCCTTTGATAAATGTTTTTAATATTGGAGAAATTTCAGTCCATTCAGCGGCATCATCTTTGGTGATGGTCACGAAATTGGCGGCAATAAATACCCTTTTTACAAAATTAAATTTGAATAAATCAATGGCTAATGGGCATTTGTCTGCTTCACTTAAAGATGCGAAATCTAAGTTTTCGGCTTCTGGCAAAAGCATGAAATCTACCACAAACTTCAATGATTTGGGGTTAGGATTTGCTTCAGTATATATATTGACGATTCTTGGGTTGGCTGTATCCATATTGTTTTTGTTTGAGCTGGTAAATATAAAACTTTTCTATACAAACTATCTTGT
>JBEAZU010000091.1:0-2755 GCA_041169945.1 Bacteroidota bacterium | reverse complement strand
TGTTGATTTTAACTTTCTTTTTACAATTCTTCCCAGATTTGGTAAAGAAAGGGCATATCTACATTTTAGAAACCCCTTTGTTTAGGGTAAGAAACAAGAAAGAAACCATCTATTGCTATACTGACGAAGAACGTCAAAAGGCCATTGCAAAATTAGGTACCAAACCAGAGATTACCCGATTCAAGGGTTTGGGGGAGATTTCACCAGATGAGTTTGGCGGTTTCATTGGAGAAGACATTCGCTTGCAGCCAGTGGTGATGCAAAAAGACATGTCCATCAAAAAATTGCTAGAATATTTCATGGGTAAAAACACACCCGATCGTCAAGTTTTTATTATTGATAACCTACGCGTAGAGAAAGACTTGGCTTTAGAACCCGTGGGGTAATTTCACAAAATAAGTCAACTGTTGTAACGTTGACTTATTTTGTGAAATTGGCAAATCAACCCTATTTATGTTTTTCAATTAGATCATTCATAATGGTTTGCACCTTTTCTTTCAAGGCAGGCAAATCCTGTTTGGTTAAACCTTGCGTAGCAATGGCATCCGCAAAATAGGTGCGAATAATGCCTGGTCTCACCAATAGATAAGACAATTTAGGCATCACATACCTTGAATTGAGCAACACAACAGGAATGATGGGGGTTTGAGATTCAATGGCAATTAAAAAGGCGCCATCATGAAATGGTGTTAAATTATTCGATGTTTCATTCATGGCCCCTTCGGGATAAATCAACACAGAAATCCCCATTTTCAGTTTCTGGATCATTTGCAAAATACTTTTTTGCCTATTCGCCGCAGACTTGCGATCGACGGTAACTACAATTTTGCTATAGATATAGCCAAATATCGGGGCTTTGGTAATCTCCACTTTTCCCAATGGCCTAAATTGACCAGGAATCCCTAGCATAAGGGTAACCGAATCGAAAAAGGAATTGTGGTTAGAAATATAAATATGCGCTTTGGTTCTATCAATAGATTCCCTATTGTAAAACTTATAGATTACAAAATAGAATACCCCTAATAATACGGCCCAAATTTTCAAAAAGAAATAACCAACCGCTCCACCTTTTTTGTCGCCCAACACTAAAATCGGAATCACGATGAGCGGAAACATCGGCACCATGATGCAAAAGAATATAAATACTAGCCACACAGAATAAATACGCAATATTATTTCTTTAAGCATAAGGATGTTTTTTTGAGAAGATTTGAGGGTAAAGCCAACTATTTTACGACAAAAGCCTTGATGCTCATGTATTGCACAGGCGCCGTTGGGTCATTGCTAAACACCGTAATGGTTTTTGATTGCGTGCCTGCACGACCATTGGAATTAAAAGAGATGTTGATATTGGTAGATTCACCCGCCGCAATCGTTGTTTTCTCTGGCACAGAAGCCGTACAACCACAACTCGCCACCGTTTTTCTAATCTTTAAATCACTTTTACCGGTATTGGTAATCACAAAAGCGGCTTTGGCCACTTCCCCTTCTTTCACTGTGCCAAAATCAATTTCTTTTTTATCAATGGCAATCTTTGGCGCGAGTGCCAATTGTGCTTCCGTCATGGGTGCAAAAAATTCTTCAATGGTAGCCGATACATAAAGCAATTTTTTGTTTTGGGCCAATTCATTGGTTTCAATTTCAAAATAATCACTGACATAGCCATAATCATTTCGCGCCTTGCCATCATACACCAGCTTAATTACCCCTTTTTGTTGTGGTTTTAACACAGCAGGCTCTACCGTAATTTTCATGTATTTAGACTGAGGATTCAAAACCTTTAAATTTAAATCCATGGTTGTATCATTGTAGATGCCATATTCTTTAGACACCGGCTCTTTGTCGTTAATTTTATCAAGATTAATGTAACGACTTTGTACCCTTAAACCACCAATTTTATCAGGAAAATCAAGTATAGGATTTTTAAACTTAGGCTTTACATTGCCTTTGATGGTCAAAATAAGGGAATCATTTCCAAGCGCAGAAGTCAAGTAAACTGTAAGTTTTTTTTCAAATGGCCCTGGTCTATTGGCGGCATTAAATATTGCCTTTACAAAACCTGAGTCTTTTTTCCCAATTTCATGTTGCGTCCAAGTAGGTGTTGTACAACCACAGGAAGCAATCACATTTTGGATAGTAATTGGCTGCTCTCCATTATTCTTAAATTTAAAAACATAAGGATGTTCGCCATCTTCTTCTTTGATGGTACCGTAATCGTGCACCATTTTATTGAATTTCACTGCATTCTTTTGCGCAAAAACTGCAAAACTGCACACGAACAACAAAGCAATTAAAAGATAATTTTTCATACTATTTCGTCAAAAGATATTTACAAAGGTAACAATGTAATTGGTTAAAGGAAAATGTTTTGACAAATGCTTATTGGTTTAAATTTTCAAAAACCGCCTAAAGAAAACCGCTCGCTTCCTTCAAGGACATTGTCAAATGCAAGCCTAGAGGTGCTTCATCACCGCAAGGTTTGCACCACAATCATTTTACATATTATGGCTATGCTAGTGCATGGCTTATTGTTTTCCCATAACTTTGCGCAACACCAAACTATCTGACAAAGATTGCATTGGCATCACAAAAAACAATTCATGGTTTCTAACGGCTCGTCTAAAGTAACTTAAGTCTTGCATCAACACTTTTCGTTTTACAATACCCAAGGCCGATTTCAAGGTATTGGTCACATGTTGTTCATTGGTACTCAAGCGTAAAGCATACATAGATTCTAGCGCTAAAAATTTATCTT
>JBEAZU010000090.1:0-5750 GCA_041169945.1 Bacteroidota bacterium | reverse complement strand
GATAATGATACTGCATTAATATCAGCCAAATAAGGTTGATAATTCAATGCGAATGAAGTATGTAGATCATCATTAATTAAAGCTGGATTATACATACTCATTGAAACATCTTTATCAGAAGTTGTAATATTTTCTGAACCAATACCTAAAACTCTAGCATTTGCAGGTTTACGTAAAAAACTAAAACTTTGAGTAGAACCTGATTGAGCCATAATTTCATCAGAAATTACAGTCAACATAAAGAAGCTAATAATGTATAATAATTTTTTCATTGACTTTAAAACGACTTATACAAACAAAAAATTGTCTCTCCAAATCTTAATATTTCAAAGATAAGAAAGAGACAATTAAATAAAGCATTAAATTTAAAATATTCTTGAGTAACCTAAACCTCAGTTGCGATTGGTTTCACATTTTCCTCTTTTATCGTCAAGTCTAAAGCATTCACTACTTTTTGATCTAAAACAGCAATTTTAATAACTTCATCAACATAACTAACATAGTTGATTTTTAAATTCTTGATATAATCAGGTTCGATTTCATCTACATCCTTTTTATTCTTAGCACACATAATAATTTCAGTAATACCGGCACGTTTTGCTGCAAGAATTTTCTCTTTAATTCCTCCAACAGGTAATACTTTTCCTGTCAAGGTGATTTCACCTGTCATTGCTAATTTTTCTTTTATTCTTCTTTGAGTAAATACTGATAGCAAAGAAGTGAACATGGTTATACCAGCTGAAGGTCCATCTTTAGGAACTGCGCCAGCAGGAACATGTACATGTAAATCAAAATTATCAAACACCTTATAATCAATACCGTAATAATCAGCCTTATTTTTCAAACAAGAAAGAGCAGTGATTGCAGATTCTTTCATTACATCACCTAACTGACCAGAAAGAGTTAATTTACCTTTCCCCCTACTAATACTTGATTCAATATTAAGTATTTCTCCACCTACTCTTGTCCATGCCAATCCAGTTACAACACCAGCTGTTTTATTATCAGAATATGCTTCTTTGTCATAGTATTCAGCAGATAATAATTCAATGATATCTTTTGCGTGTAACAATTTATTGTATTCTTCTGAAGAAGCTTTTTTAACAGCAATTTTTCTAATTACTTTAGCAATTAATCTATCTAAAGAACGAACACCCGACTCCCTTGTATAACCATCAATAACTTTAACCAAAGCATCTTCTGCTAAAACCACATCTTTGGCATTTAAGCCATGTTCTGTTTTTTGTTTTGGCACTAAGTATTTTTTAGCTATTTCAGATTTTTCTTCTAAAGTATATCCATTTACCTCTAAAATCTCCATCCTATCTAATAAAGCAGGATGTATTGAATCTAATGAATTGGCTGTAGCTATAAATAAAACTTTTGATAAATCGTATTCAACTTCTAAGTAATTGTCATTGAATGCAAAATTTTGTTCTGGATCGAGCACTTCTAACATTGCTGAAGAAGGATCTCCTCTATGACTTCCGCCCATTTTATCAATCTCATCAAGTACAAAAACAGGATTTGATGAACCTGCTTTTTTCATTCCTTGAATCACTTTACCTGCCATTGCACCTATGTAAGTTTTACGATGGCCGCGAATTTCAGCTTCATCATGTAAACCACCTAAGGCCATACGCACATACTTGCGATTTAATGCTTTAGCAATAGACTTACCTAGTGATGTTTTACCAACCCCTGGAGGGCCATAAAGCAATAAAATAGGTGCTTTTAAATCTTTTTTAAGTTTTAAAACAGCCAAATATTCAATGATACGTTCCTTCACTTTTTCTAATCCAAAATGATCCGCATCAAGAATTTTACGGGCACGTTTCAGATCAAAATTATCTTTGGTATATTCATTCCAAGGCAAATCGAGCATAAATTCCACATAATTCATTTGCAATGGAAACTCTGCAGAATTAGGATTTAGCCTTGATATTTTTGATAGTTCTTTGTTAAAATGTTTGGCAACAAGTTCGTTCCATTTTTTTTGAGCACCACGTTCTCTGTATTTTTCTTCTTCTTGCTCTACACTTTCTTGTCCTAATTCTTCTTGCAACACTTTAATTTGTTGACGCAAATAATAGTCACGTTGTTGTTGGTCGAGGTCAAAATGTACCTTCGTATTGATTTGTTGTTTTAACTCTAGGTACTGAATTTCTTTGTGCATATAGCTCAACAATTCAGTGGTACGTTCCAATGAATCATTGATTTCCAATAACCTTTGTTTTTCTTTTACATCCACATTGATATTGGAAGAAAGAAAATGGGTTAAGAAAACAGGATTATCGATATTGTCAATCGCGATTTGCGCTTCACGCGGAATTTCAGGGTTGAGTTTTAAAATTTTAACCGCCGACTCTCTCACCGATTGCACCAAAGCTTTCACTTCTTTATTGGGTTTTTCGGGAAAATTCTCGTCTAGCAATTGTACTTTAGCCGCAAAAAATGGTTCTGTTTGGGTATATTCAAGCACTTCAAATCTTTTTTTACCCTGAATAATGATGGTGGTATTGCCATCGGGTAGCACAATCATTTTCAAGATTACGGCAACGGTGCCTACTTTATAAAAATCATCTGCGCTTGGGTCTTCATTTTTCGCATTATGTTGAGAAATAACCCCTAATATTTTATCACCCTTGTTTACTTTTTTCACAAGTTTGATTGACTTTTGACGTCCAACAGTAATTGGAATAATTACTCCAGGGAAAAGTACAATATTTCTTACAGGTAAAATCGGCAGATTTTCAGGCATTTTGTCACCTTCAAACAAATCATCTCCTTCAGAAAAAAGTGGTATCATTTCAACGCTTCCATCATCCGCAGAAGGAAGCATTAATTTATTAAAGGAGTTATTTCTATTTATACTCATTGTTAATCATTTTAAAGGTAATGCCAAAATGGCACAATTCATTCAGAGGGCTACCCTAAACGTCTTATTGCAGCAGGCAGGGTTAACTAGTCAATTGCTATGCCAAAATAATGACATACATCATCAAAGCCAAGGATGCTTATTTCTTTAACGAAACCAAAGCTAATGATGCGCAATAATCATCCTATCCTTATCGTAAATATCTTTCAATACTTCCACATTTTGGTAGCCAAACCCATGTAACATTGCTTTGGTTTCGGCACCTAAAAACGTATTGATTTCAAGGTAAAGGGAAGCATTGTCTGTCAAGTAGGTATTGCCGAATTGGGCTATCGCTTCATAAAATGCTAAAGGATGTTCATCGTCTACAAACAAGGCTAAATGAGGTTCAAAATCAAGTACATTATGTTGCATGTCACTTTTTTCAACATTCCTCACATAAGGCGGATTACTCACCACCACATCAAACAAAGGCAATTGGGTTTTGATTGCCCTCATATCGTCATGGATAAAAACAATATCTGCCCCTAATTTTTGCGCATTTTGTTTGGCTACCGCTAAAGCCTCGGCATCCACATCCAAGGCATACACCGTGGCATGAGGCAAAGCAAGTTTCAAGGAAATGGCAATACAACCACTCCCAGTGCCTAAATCTATGATATTTAAGGGTTTTTCTTTGGATGAATTAAGTAAAATCAAATTCACCAACTCTTCTGTTTCAATACGAGGAATAAGCACCGCCGCATTTACGTCAAACGCTCTATCTAAAAACCAAGCAATGCCCATGATGTATTGAATAGGTTCGTGTTGCTTAATTCGCGCTATTGCCTGATTCCAGTCATCATGATTAAAATGCGGGATTGGTTTATCCATCAAAACATCCATTCGGGAGCATTGGTATTTTTGAGCAAACAACATAAAGAGAATACTTTGACATTCCCGCTCTTCATAAACGCCAGAGATGGCTTCTAAAGTATTGTGAAATACTGATTTTGCACCAATTGTTTCCATAAACGCCCTTTAAACTGTGTATGCTTATTTCAAATCAAAAAGATCATCAACGGCCAACATTTTTTGTTTGGTAAATCCTTCCCCATATTTCACCCCAATGGCATGCCCCATCTCTAAAGCCCTGCCTTCAACGAAGCTTAAAAAATAATCGTTGGCAATATAGGTCATTGGTTCAGTACTATTGGGATCATAAAATTGAGACGAAAACACTTTAATTGCTTCCATTTTTTTCTCCCAAAAAGGGGTGATATCTATTACAAAATCAGGTTTTATATACCTGTCTTGGATATAATTATAGACGTGTTTGGGTCTCCAAGCCTCTTGCGGTTTACCATCCAAGGAGGTTTCTATTTTCATTAATCCAGCCAAAAAACAAGCATCAATTTGTAAAGCACAAGCACGACCATGGTCAGGATGCCTGTCTTCTAAAGCATTGGTAATCACAATTTCTGGCTGGTATTTTCTAATCATTTGAATCAATGGCAACTGATTATCACGGTCATTCCTAAAAAAGCCATCTTCTAAATTCAAATGTTCTCTAACGGTAAGCCCCATGATGTCGGAGGCAATAGCCGCTTCCACCATTCTGATTTCAACAGAACCCCTGGTGCCTAATTCACCTTTGGTAAGATCGACAATTCCAACTTTTTTTCCTTTGGCCAAATGCAACATGATGGTACCCGCACAAGCCAACTCGGCATCATCAGGATGAACAGCAAAAACAAGGATATCTAGTTTCATTTTTTAGTGTTGAGAGTTGAATGTTGAGTTGTGCGTTGACAATTTACTAAAACCTCAACACGCATAACTCAACACTTATTTAAACGTTTACATGTCTTTCAGAATGGTAAGACGAACGTACCAATGGTCCAGATTCTACATATTTCAAGCCTCTACGCAAACCCTCTTCTCTATACATCGCAAAAGTATCGGGATGGATAAACTCAAGCACTTCGTGGTGCATTTTAGTAGGCTGTAAATATTGCCCTAATGTTAAAATATCTAAGCCATTGTTGACTAAATCATCCATGGCTTCAAACACATCGTCATGGGTTTCACCAAGTCCGAGCATAATCCCCGACTTAGTTCTTTTTCCATATTCTTTGGTGAGTCTGATTTGTTCTAAACTTCTTTCGTATTTGGCTTGAGGACGCACCCTTCTATACAAACGTTTTACGGTTTCCATGTTATGAGAAACTACTTCTTGGCCAGCATCAATCATGCGATACAAGGCCTCCCAACGATTTTGAACATCAGGAATTAAGGTTTCTATGGTCGTATAGGGCGACAATTTTTTAACTTCGACCACGGTTTGGTACCAAATCTCAGCTCCCTTGTCTTTCAACTCATCGCGATTCACGGAAGTAATCACGGCATGTTTTACTTTCATTAAATGAACCGCTTCGGCCACCCTGCGTGGTTCATCGGTATCGTATTCGGGCGGACGACCAGTAGCCACGGCACAAAAAGTACAACTTCTGGTACATACATTACCAAGAATCATAAAAGTAGCGGTTCCTTCTCCCCAGCATTCCCCCATATTAGGGCAATTACCACTTTCACAAATGGTATGAAGTTTATGCTCATCGACCAGCTTTCTAACTTTTGCATATTCGGGTCCAATGGGAAGCTTAACTCTCAACCAATCAGGTCGTTTCACTCGTCCATTAGGTTCGGTAGGCAATACAGGCAATTCTATCATGGGCTGAAATATTTGGGTTACAAACTTAAAAATAAAAGCTTGAAATTACCCTTTAAAGTGTTAAAAGTTTTAAAGCTTTACAATATAAAAAGCAGTTTATTCCCTTGCCCCAAAATACACATTCAAAAAAGCAGAAAAATACACACTACGATTATTTTC
>JBEAZU010000089.1:0-5446 GCA_041169945.1 Bacteroidota bacterium | reverse complement strand
GATGCCTTGGTAGAAGCGGGGCACGAAGTGGAAAGGATTGTGTTGGCAGATGCCTTGAAATTGGTGTTTGATGACAGGGTGTTTGTGAGCGACCACAAAACGGTTATTTTTAAATAGGGGCTAGGCTGAAAGATGGCTTACTACTATTGTTGGGTGTTTCATGTTGCCTTTACCAATAGTTTTAAGCTGTAAGCAGACCACATCCGTAGTTAATGGCTATGTTTTACGCGCTCAATACAGTTTTCAAGGCTTCCATGGCAGCTTCTTGTTCCGCTTTTTTCTTAGAATGTCCTGTGCCTGTACCTAAAATTTCACTGTCAATGATTACTTGGGCAACAAACATTTTGTAGCCGGTCATCGGTTTTTCTTCAATGATTTCAAAGTTGAGTTCTTTGCCATGACGTTGAGCCCACTCAATGAGTTGACTTTTAAAATTGGTGTCATTTTCAACCAAACTTTTCATATCGATATGGGCTTCGATTAGTTTAGTGAGTACAAAGTTTCTAGTAATGGGGTAGCCTTTGTCAAGATATATGGCACCTAAAAGTGCTTCTAAGGCATTGCCATTAGCAGATTTGAAAGAGCCCGGGTTTCGTCGATGGGTATTGTCCACTCTAATGAGTTTGTCTAGGCCAATTTTTTGACCCAGTTCGTTGAGGGATTCTCTTTTGACGATACGTGACCTGATTTCTGTTAAGAAACCTTCGTCTTTATAGGGATATTTTTTAAAGAGGAATTCAGCGACTATCGCACCAAGTACGGCATCGCCTAAATATTCTAACCTTTCATTATTGTCATGGCTATTGTCAGTTGCCTGATTTCGGCCATAAGAATTATGTTTTAGGGCAAGAAAATACAGCTGTATATTCTTGGGCTTGTACCCAATCATATACCTCAATTCATCTTCAATCTTTTGCGTTTGATTATTCTTTGGGTTAAATAAACCTTTTAGAAAGCTAATCAAAATCGTTGCAATTAAATTTTGCGGAAAATCACCGAACTGTTGTGCCCACCGAAGCCGAATGTATTGCTCATTACAACTTCAATTTTACGTGCTTGAGCCTTATTGAAAGTTAAATTCAATCTAGGGTCAAATACTTCATCATCAGTAAAGTGGTTAATGGTTGGCGGAACAATTTGATGTTGCATGGCCAATATAGAAGCAATTGATTCAATCGCTCCTGCTGCGCCTAATAAATGACCAGTCATCGATTTAGTCGAGCTGATGTTAATATTGTAGGCATGTTCTCCAAACAGTCTTTGTACTGCAGTAATCTCACCGATATCTCCGAGTGGGGTAGAGGTGCCATGTACATTGATATAATCAATGTCTGTTGGTTTAAGACCTGCATCATCAAGGGTATTGATCATTACATTTAAAGCGCCCAATCCTTCTGGATGTGGTGCTGTAATGTGATAACCGTCAGCCGACATCCCTCCACCTATGATTTCTGCATAGATTTTGGCACCCCTAGCTTTTGCGTGTTCATATTCTTCTAGAATTAATGATCCTGCCCCTTCGCCCATTACAAAGCCATCTCTGTCTTTGTCAAAAGGTCTTGAAGCGGTTTCAGGAGAATCATTTCTTTCAGACAATGCTTTTAAGGCATTGAACCCGCCAATTCCAGATTCTGTTATCGCTGCTTCCGCACCACCTGTCACAAAAGCATCAGCTTTTCCTAATCTTATGTAGTTAAACGCATCAATCATGGCATTCGTAGACGAAGCACAAGCAGAAACGGTTACAAAATTAGGGCCTCTGAAGCCATGTTTGATAGATATGTGACCTGCACATATATCAACAATCATTTTAGGAATAAAAAAAGGATTGAATTTTGGGGTACCATCTCCTTTTGCAAAATTGGTAACCTCGTCTTGGAACACTTTAATGCCTCCTATTCCCGAACCGAAAATAACACCAATACGATCAGGATTATACTTTGACAGCAATATCCCCGAATCAGCAATTGCTTCATCGGCTGCTACCATAGCAAACTGTGTAAATGGGTCCATTTTACGGGCTTCTTTACGGTCAAAATAATTTTCCGCATTGAAGTTTTTTACTTCACAAGCAAATTTAGTTTTAAATTTTGCTGGATCAAAATTGGTAATAGTGGCTGCGCCACTCACTCCGTTAGATAAACCCTGCCAGTATTCCTGTACATTGTTTCCTATCGGAGTAAGGGCACCAAGGCCAGTGACTACAACTCTCTTTAAATTCATAAAAGAATTATGATGTGGATATAAAATAAGTGGTATTACTTATTTTACGTTAGCTTCTAGATAAGTAATTGCTTGACCTACAGTTGAAATGTTTTCAGCCTGATCGTCTGGAATAGAAATATTGAATTCTTTTTCGAATTCCATAATCAATTCAACTGTATCAAGAGAATCTGCACCCAGATCGTTTGTGAAGCTAGCTTCTGGAGATACTTCTGACTCTTCTACACCAAGTTTGTCGATAATGATGTTTTTTACTTTTTGTGCTATTTCTGACATTTTTCTAAGGTTTTATATTAAAACACGAATGCAAGGTAATACATTAAATCAATTATTGTCAATACGTTTTATATTTTATCACTAATCTCTTGTATTATTCGTGGTTGTTTAGTGATTTAATCTATTGTTAATCAATTAGTAATATTAGAAAAAAAAATTATATTTATTTCAATTTATTTTATACTTGTCAGAAATTCGAGCACATCTACTCCATCTGCGTAATCAAACAGCCCTGGTTGTTGCGCTTCTCCAAATGGAATCATCTCCAATAAATCGTTTCTGTTTCCTACTATACACTGAATTTGATTGGCATGTGTACTTAATTTTAGGGTGAGGTCTGCATCGTTTTTATACTGTTCGTAAAACAATACCGAAATTGGTGATATCATGGCTGTATCTTCTTTTAACAATAAGAAACCATTGTCTAAATGGGGTGCCATGTTGATGAGGTATACTGATTTATTGTAATCGTAGTTGTTTTTGTATTTATGATGGGCAAATACATAATCAAATTGCTCTAGGGCTTCATAGAAGGTATTGAAAACATAGCCTTCAGGTACATAAAGTTTGGCAACATTTCTACATCCTAATCCAAAATAGTCAAAAATGTCGTTGCCAAGTTGTTGCAATGTTTCGGTTGTTTCTTTTCCTGTGAGTACGGCTACCGAATTTCTATTTCTTCTAATGATATTGGGCATTTTAGCAAAATATTGCTCAAAATAGCGACTAGAGTTATTGCTGCCTGTGGCTATCATTGCCTTGGCTTGGTTAAGCCGTTCGCTCACTTCAATCAAAGGGATAATCTCTGGAGCGAGTTGGTATAACTTTTGAATGAGGTGCATCATTAAATATTTGTCATCACTCGCAGTTTTGGCCATGGCCGTATGCCCACTGATTACCACCGACAATAAATCATGGAATCCAACCATTGGAATGTTGCCTGCCATCACGATGCCCACTTTAATGCCTGTAGGTTTGTCTGCAATGGCATATTTACTTACCCATTCTTTTAATGCACTTTCTTTGGTAAGTTGAATGATGCCTTGTATTGATTTTGTAACATTGGCCGGTGTAAACCAGGTATTGTAATGGATGGCACTTGCTATGATTTCTTGACTTTCTTTTCCTTCGATTACCGCTTGTAGGTAATGGTTTAATTTGATGAATGCGCCAATTCTTTGTTCGAGTAACATTTTTATTGT
Source organism: Bacteroidota bacterium (assembly GCA_041169945.1). Lineage (GTDB taxonomy): Bacteria > Bacteroidota > Bacteroidia > Cytophagales > UBA9547 > CALPQG02. The sequence continues at coordinate 1,745 of JBEAZU010000089.1, read as the reverse complement.
AATTAATTAAATAAATAATTTAATTTATTGTAGAATATTCCTATCCTTGAAATTTTTATTCTGATTGTTATCCTTTGGTTATTAGTAATTAACATTCCTTTAGGAGCAATTTCAGCTTTGGTGTTTGATTTTGAAATTTGCAACTTTTTAAGTTACTTGCTTCTCTCAATGTTTAAAATTACTATTAATTCTTTTGTCAGAAAACAAATGTTGTCTACTTTTGTTTTCTTCAAACAAAAGTAACATATAAAAGAATAGCAAACTAAGTTTCCTATATTATGGCTATAATTATCACAGATGAATGTATCAATTGTGGGGCTTGTGAACCAGAATGTCCTAATACAGCCATCTACGAAGGTGGTATTGAATGGACTTGGGGAGAAGGCACCAAACTTACGCAGGTAGAATCGGAAGATGGCACTGTGGTGAGTGCTTCTGAAAAACAAGATCCTATTTCAGACGAGTTTTATTACATTGTGCCTTACAAATGTACCGAATGTACAGGTTTTCATGAGGAACCTCAATGTGCGGCGGTTTGCCCAGTTGATTGCTGCGTAGACGATCCCGATGTGAGAGAGTCTTTAGAAGATTTGCAGGCCAAAAAACAATGGCTGCACGACGAAGCATAGTTGTTGCATAAAAAAAAAGTATAAATATAATCCTTACCTCTTTATTGATGTAAGGATTTTTTTATATTTGTCGCTACGATAATTATTAAATACGCTTCATCGAAGAAAAATCATTAAAAATATATTTATGAAAACAGTTGATACTTACAGTTTTAGTGGGAAAAAAGCATTGGTTAGGGTTGATTTTAACGTTCCTTTAAATGCTCAGTTGGAAATTAGTGATGACACGAGATTAAAAGCCGCTATTCCTACTATTAATAAAATATTGACTGATGGTGGGTCTGTAATTTTGATGTCTCATCTTGGTCGTCCTAAAAATGGTCCGGAAGAGAAATCATCTTTAAAGCATATTGTAGCCTATTTAAGCAAAGCATTACAGGTAAATGTACAATTTGCTGATGATTGTATAGGGGCAAGTGCTACTGCTTTAGCCTCTAATTTGAAAGCGGGTGAAGTGTTATTGCTAGAGAATTTAAGATTTTACAAAGAAGAAGAAAAAGGCGATGAGGCTTTTGCTGAAAAATTAGCCAAACTTGGCGATGTATGGGTGATGGATGCTTTTGGTACTGCACACAGGGCGCATGCTTCTACGGCGATTATTGCTAAATTCTTTAAAGATAAAGTATGTGGTTACGTGATGTTGGCTGAACTTGAAAATGCTAAAAAAGCATTGGAACAAGGCGAAAAACCGGTAACAGCAGTGATGGGCGGGGCTAAGATTTCTGATAAAATTTTGGTCATCGAACGATTATTAGATACTGTTGACAATATCATTATTGGTGGTGGGATGTCTTATACTTTTGCTAAAGCAGAAGGTGGTGAAATTGGAAAATCAATTTGTGAATTAGATAAATTAGATTTAGCTCGTGATATTGTAGCAAAAGCAAAAGCAAAAGGGGTGAATTTAATTTTCCCAATCGACAATGTTATTGCAGATGATTTCTCCAACAATGCAAACCGTCAAACGGTACCGAAAGGAGAAATTCCTGCTGCTTGGGAAGGTTTAGACATCGGTCCTGAAAGTATTAAATTGTTTAATGAAACGATTTTAAATTCAAAAACAATTCTTTGGAATGGTCCAATGGGCGTGTTTGAATTTCCAAATTTTGCTACAGG
>JBEAZU010000088.1:0-6786 GCA_041169945.1 Bacteroidota bacterium | reverse complement strand
CATCGAGTAAAGGACTATGTTCTGGATCTATGAGTGACATCTAAGCGTAAATATAAGTCATTAATTGTAAAATAATAAGTTTTATCCTCAATAATGCCACCTCTGGCTGTCGCTTTTTACGTTTTATAAATACACAACGTTGTTATTTTCTACTTTATTTATGCCGTTGATGGCTAAAAATATTTGGATGAGTACTACCACGTCTCTCATACAATAATGGGCAATTGATGGTAGTGCTTGCTTAAGATAGTAGTACTCATTTACTTTACTGCCATCTATCGCTGATTTACTTGATTCTATGTTAAATATCGCGGCCAATAATTCTAAAGACGTATAGGCTTTTCGGTCTCCAAATTTCCATAATTCTAAGGTGTCATAATGTTTTACTTCCCATGGTTTTTTATCTTGGTGATTTAATATGGAAGGGATTTTTAAGCCTTGAATGAGCATTCGTCTGCATAGGTAAGGGAAATCAAATTCTTTACCATTGTGGGCACATAATACGGGGCCATTGTTTTTATATTTATCCACAATGATGTGTCTGAATTTGCTAAGTATTTCTTTTTCATCATGTCCCGAAATTACCTTCACTTTCATGCAAAGTTCTTTGTTTTCATTGTACATCAAAAAGCCTAAGCCTATGCAAATGATTTTGCCGAACTCTGCATAAATAGCGGCACGTTTAAAATAGCTTTCTTCATAATTGGGGTGTTCATCACCCACTAATTGCTGGTGTTTATGTTGCCACAAATGCTGAAATCGTGGACTTAATTTGTTAAAAGTTTCTTCTCCTGAGACCGTTTCGATATCTAAAAATAGGAGGTTGCTTACATTCATAACCGCTAAAAATTAAAATGGGTACTGTTTTTTTAGGCATTGATCATTGGTATTTTGATGGTAAATTCGGTGTATTCATCTACAATGCTTTCAATGAGTACTTCTCCTCCTAATGATTCCACTTGTACTTTTACCAAATATAAACCCATGCCTTTGCCTTCGATATGGGTATGAAATCTTTTGTATAATCCAAAAAGTTTGTCTTTGTATTTGCTTAAGTCAATTCCCAAACCATTGTCTTTGACCTTTATAATCCAAAAATTTTCCTCTTCACTATACGTAATGTTAATATGTGTATTCCTTCTTTCAGACCTGTATTTGAGTGCATTGTTTACTAAATTGTAAATGATGCTTTCGATATAAGCTTTTACAGAGTACACTTCCGTTGTTTTTTTTATCTGTACATTGATAACGGAATTTGATTCTTGAATATGCGTTTCAAGTCTTAATTTTATTTTGTCGACAAGTGAAATCAGGTTGATTTTTTCTCTTTTCAGGTCATTGCCCGCTTTAATATCTAAAATAACATTCAAATCTTTGATGACATGATTTAAGTCGTGTACCGATTCATCAATTTTATTGACAATAAACTGGTTTTCTTCTGATAATGCTGGTATGTTTTTTTTGAAAAGAATGCCTAAGCCTATCAATCGTGCAATGGGAGCCTTGATGTTATGGGCTAAAATATATGAAAATTGTTCTAGTTGATTGTTGTTGTTGATGAGTTGGGTATTGGTTTGGGTCAACACTTGTGTTCGTTGTTGTACTAAATTTTCGAGGTTTTCACTGTATGTTTTTAGCTTATCATTTTTAGCATGGATAATTTTTTGGGCATCCATGAGGTGTTGGTTTTGTTTAGCCAATGCTTTGTTTTTGTTTCTATTGCTTTTGAAAAACCACACAGAGAGCATCGCAGTAAAGGCCAAAATGATAATCATCAACGTAAAAATTGTCCTTTTTTTCTTCTCTTCTTCTAATTTTACACTGTTTATTTTATTTTGAAATTCTAATAATTGAATTTCTTTTTTCTTTTGAATCAATGTTAAATGATGCAGTTCTTTGTTTTTTTGGAGCAAAGAAATTTCGATTTTTTGGTGTTTAGATTTATTTTTTTCATTCGTCAAAATCAACAATTGTTCTACTTTTTCCTTTTCAAGATGTTCATTTTTAATGATTTGATTTTGAAGGGCTTGGTTTTGTTTGAGCAAAATTAATTCTTGTTCCTTGATGGCCAATTCTTTTTCTTTTGCTTTTTTTTCGAGGTGCGAACTTTTTAATTCAGATTCTTTTTTGTCCTTATCTGCAATCAGTAACCGGAGTTGATTCTCTTTTTTTTCAATGCTTAATTGTTTTTCAAGATGCAGTTGGTTTAAGCGTTTTTCTTTTTGAAGTGCTTTGTCTTTGGTGGCTATGTAGAGTTGGTTATAGCGCACATATTCTTTCCAGTTTTCTTCTTCTTGGTAAATTTCGCTTATTAATTTATAGGAATAGGTGAGTTGGGTTTCTTCATTTAAATCGTTTGAGCTTTTCTCCAGTAAGGCAATGGCTTTGGCTACATATTGTTTTGCATTAAATCTGCTCTCATTTGAGCTGAGTTCGTAGGCTGCTTTATAATTGTATATTTTTGCGATATCAGCATCGTTTTTTGTTGATTCGGCTATGGCCAACGCTTGGTCAAAACAGCGTTTTGTCTTTTCTTTATAGCCACTCTGAGCATGCATGATTCCTAAATTAATTAAAATCGTGATCTTATGATAGACAGAAATGCTGTTGATGTTTTTAGTGAAAATATCATAGCATTGGTTAAATGCGATGTTAGCGTTTGTTTCATCTCCTAACTTTTTATAGCATAAGCCTAAATTGTTATATGCATTGGTTAAATCTAAAATGTTGGAAGCAGGGATTATTTCAATTAGTTTTTTGTTAATCGCTAAGGATTGTTTATAATCCTTGTGTAAAAGATGAAGTACTGAAAGTGTTTTTAAATTTGAAATAATGTCCTCTTCTTGGTGCAATAAGGTAGCGATTTCCTGATGTACCTCTATCTGTTTTGCGAGATTGTTGGTTTGTTCATAGCAAAAACCAATGTTTTTTAATACCGCTATTTGGTCTGTTTCCTCCTGAGGATTTTTTTGGATGAGGGTAATAATTTCCCTGTAATAGTCTATGGCTTTAGTAAAGGCTTGTTGATTTTGATACTTGAACGCAAGTTTTTGATTAAGCTCAATTTTTTCATCTGCCTTGCTAGCCTTGCTTAATTGAGAAATAAGTTGTTCTGTGCTTTGTCCATGAGTAGCATTGACACCCATCAAAAGAAGGGCTAAAAATAATAGCAAACCAGCTTTGATGCGACCTATGTTCAATACCAGCTTTGTTAAAATGTTGAAATAATGTTATTCTAACCGCACTCTTGGATCTATGGCAGCATATAGGATATCTACAAACATATTCACGATTACAAATATTGCAGCCACTAACAGTGTTGCGCCCATTACCACCGGGAAATCCAGGTTATATACTGCGGTGATGGTTACCAAGCCTAAGCCTTTCCAGTTGAATACCATTTCAACGAAAAATGCTCCCGCTAAAAGAGACGCTAACCAACCCGTTACGGCCGTAATTACAGGGTTTAAAGCATTTTTAAGCGCATGTTTATATATGACGGCTGTTTTAGTCAAGCCTTTTGCCCTTGCCGTACGAATGTAATCTTGCGACATTACTTCAATCATGGAGCTTCTTGTGAGTTGTACAATAATGGCCAAAGGCCTTATCCCTAAGGTAAAGGCAGGTAAGATTAAGTTTTTAAGGACCAATTGGCGGCCATATATGGCGTCGGTTACCCATAATTGTCCCGTAATTTCTAGGCCAGTATAGGCCGAAAGTACGTCTGCAAAAAGAATAGCACAAAATATACTGGCTACAAAAGAAGGAATAGAAACGCCTAATACAGAGCTAGTAACCATGAAATGATCTATGAATTTGTTCTGATTTAAAGCTGCCCATACCCCCATTAAAATGCCCACGGTAGTGGCAAAAACCATGGCCGCTAAGGTTAACCAAAAAGTGCCTTCAAAATGTTCTACAAGGATTTCAGATACTTTTTTATTGGTTTGAAATGAACGTCTTAAGTAAGGGAATTTCAACACGATTACTTTGCTACCAATACTAAGAAGTTTTTCGTATTCATAGGTGGTTTTATTGGCTTCTGTATCTGCATATATAGCAATAGGAGACAAGTCATTTAAATACAAAACAAGTTGTTGTGATACGGGTTTGTCTAAGCCTAATTCTTTGGTAATGGCATCTCTTGTGGATACATCTGTTCTTTGTCCTGCCATCATCGCCACTGGATCTCCAGGAAGGGCATGAAATATGCCGAAGACGACTATCGCCACTCCAAAAATTACCAATAAACCGTAACTAAATCTTTTGTATATAAATTTTAGCATATTATTATTTCAAGGCCTCCTTCACTTTTTCAATCGTTGGCACATCATTATAATGCCATTTCCCTTTTACTACCCCATTTTTAAGTAAAATCAGTCCTGGATTTGAACGAATAATTGTCTTTAAAACGGTTCCATCCGAAAAATAATAGGGTACTGCTAATTGCACTTCATGTCTAAAATGGTCAAATGTTGGTGCATCAGACGCCGTTAACACCATGACTTTTACTTGATTTTGCTCTAAAAGTTTCACTAATGCGTTTATTTCTTTGATACTTTCTACATCAGCCTTCTCTGCATTCAGAATAGTGATCAGCATTTTGCTGCCTTTAAAGGTTTCTTCCGTCACATCTCCTTCGTCATTCCAAACCCTGAAATCAGTAATTGTAGGCATTGGAGATTGGTCTGATACAATTTTTTGACCATCAAGCGTGTATTCATATTTCATCGACACATACTTGTAGCCTGGGTCTGTAGGGTATACTTCAAATTCAGATACTTTACCTCCTTTTTCCATCAGGTAAATGTATTTGTCTACGGGTTGTGCTTTCATCAAAGCCGGGATATTATTGCCCACTTTATAAGGCCTAAAGTCAAAAAATGACAAATGGTTGATGGTATAATAGGCTGTGTAGGTGGCGGCTATGGTGACCAATACAATTACTACATCGCCCACTGTATTGCTTAAGATGGCCTCAAAATTTTTGCGTTGTATAAATAATACGCCAATGAGCACTAACAAAAGCATGTCTTTGGTGAAAGAGGTCCAAGGGGTCAGTTTTAAGAAGTCACCGAAGCAACCACAATCGGTAACCTTATTGAAATAAGCAGAATAAAAGGTTAAGAAGGTGAAGAATACAATTAACATTAGGAGTAACCATAAGGTCAATTCCATGCGGTAGTACAATAATAAAGCTACGCCAAGCACGACTTCAAGCACACACATGAATACGGATAGGTATAAGGCAAAAGGAATAAAGGCATGGAATACAGGAGAGAATTCTGCAAAAACTTCGAAGTATTCTTCTAATTTAATTGCTGTGCCAACAGGGTCATTGAGTTTGATAAATCCTGAAAAAATGAATAAACAGCCAACTATAATTCTACAAGTTTGATTTAAATATTTCATAAGATGGGTAAATTAGCGTTAGTCAATTTTATAAAGTCAGTTTTATTAAGGCAAAAACCGCATAATTAATCATGTCTTGATAATTTGCGCCAACTCCTTCCGAGATAATGGTTTGTCCTTTGTTGTCTTCAATTTGTTTCACTCTAAATAACTTCATTAGTACAATGTCTGTGATAGAAGAAACCCTCATTTCTCTCCAAGCTTCTCCATAATCATGGTTTTTGGCGAGCAATAAATTAAAAGTTGCCAGGTAATGTTTTTCATACAAGGCTTCTACTTCTGATGCAGGCAATTCCATCGGGTCGGCATCGCTTAAATCTAGTTGAATTAAGGCAATAATACAATAGTTAATTATGCCAATGAATTCACCATTGATATCATCTGCCACCAATTGTGTTCCTTTTTCTTGGATAGAACGGATGCGTTGTGCTTTAATGTAGATTTGGTCTGTGATGGAGCTGAGTCTTAATATTCGCCAAGCGGTACCGTAATCTTTGGTTTTTTTGATAAATATATCTTTACAAGTAGTAATCACTTGTTTGTATTCTGCTGTAGTATTATTTTCCAAAATAATAATTTTAAAGGTGATGAATTAAGTATGAATGGCTTAGGCGGTTGTTTATCGTCATTTCATTCATTTGTTACCGGTCATAAATTAATGAAAGAATTTGTTGATAGACACCTGATTAAAACTAATCTTTGTCATTCAAATAATAAATTGCTTAAAGAACGTGAAAAATACATTTTTTTGCAAAAAAAACACCATCAATGTACAAGGAAATATTATTTCCTTAGCTGTTCCTTTGGTGATGGGGATTGTAAATGCCACCCCAGATTCTTTTTATGATGGCAATGCACAGTTTACGCTTGAAAAGATGCTGACACAAGTGGCTCGTTTTTTGGCGGAAGGAGCCCAAATGATAGATGTTGGGGGGTATTCTACACGACCGGAGGCCGAAGAAGTTTCCGTAGCGGAAGAATTGCGTCGGGTAATTCCAGTGATTGAAGCCATCGTTCGTGAGTTTCCAGGTACTGTGATCTCCATTGATACCTTTAGGGCTGAAGTGGCTCGAAAAGCAATATTGGCGGGGGCTGCAATCATCAATGATGTGAGTGCTGGCAATTTAGATGAGCACATGTTTGCCACGGTGGCCGATTTGGGGGTCCCTTATATCATGATGCATAGCCGTGGTACACCTGCCACCATGCAAAGTTTGACGCATTATGTACACTTGACCGAAGAAATAATTGCCTATTTTGAACCCAAAATAAATAAACTTAAAGCCCTTGGCGTTAAGGATATAATGATAGACCCTGGATTCGGTTTTGCAAAAACATTAGATCAAAATTATGAATTACTTCAAAATTTGCCTT
>JBEAZU010000087.1:0-2739 GCA_041169945.1 Bacteroidota bacterium | reverse complement strand
TTAGGTAAGGATAGTCTTTTAGTTTTAGTAAATGTAACTGTTGCTCCAAGTAATACCGATAAAGCATTTATCATTACAGATTCACTGCAATTTATAATCAATCATTTCAGTAAGCGTGTTATTTTGAATACTTGGGGACAAGATGCTTTTTTCCATGTCAATGATACTGTTTCTAATGCTGTCATTTTATCCAATGCAAAGCCTCACGTGGTTTATGGCAATTATGTGGTTTCTAATACAGGAGAATTGCTTATTCCTCAAGCAACTAAATTGTTGTTTTATAATAATGCTGCTTTAATTGTAAATGGAAAATTAGATGTTGTAGGTACTAAAGCTCAGAAAGTGGTTTTTTCTTCTTTCCGTCAAGATAAAGAGTATGTTGATTTACCTGGACAATGGGAAGGAATTGTTTTTAATTCTTTGAATGTATCACATGTCTTTTCTTGGGTACACATTTTAAATGCAAGACATGGCTTATATTTTAATAAAATTTGTAATGCTAATTTTGTATTGTCTAATGCCCTGATAGCCCATGTGAGTATGTCTTGTATATCGTCATATAATGCCTCATTGTCTCTTTCCAATACTGTTTTGTATAGATCTATGGATGGTTTGATGAATGTGTATGGTGGTGCTTTAAATGCTTATAATAATACCATTACCAATGCTGGTGCTGGCTTCAGTAATGCAGTGCCTTGTTTTAGGGTTGATGATAGTTATTCGGTGCTTAAATTAAGTATGGTTAATAATATTGTATGGGGGAGTGCGAGTAAAGAATTTTCTATTGCTTTATCAAATCCATCTTCTATTGATGTTACCATTAAAAATAACATTTTTAAATTAGCAGATTTACCTTTATATCCTTCTAATATTTTTATTGCGGATAATACCAAGTTTAAGTTTAAAAACACGTCATTATTAAATTTTATGCCTGATACCATTTCAAATAATCCTTTGGTTTTGTCTCCAGCTTTGAATCAAGGGGAGGTTATTCCTATGGTTACTGATGTAGAAGATTTTAATGGTAAATTAAGAGACACAAGGCCTGATATTGGAGCTGTTGAAATAATTGAGTAATTATTTTTTTAATAAATAGATTTTATTCTCTGTTCCATTCATTAATCTACCTATGTTTTGTTTGTGTGTAATCATTAATAATACAAATACTACAAATCCAAATACTTTTAATACCAGATCATTATTATTATACATTGGGGTAAATAATAATATTGGGAAAGCTAAACCTGCAATTATTGAACCCAAAGACACGTAATTGGTTGTGATTAAGATGATTGTAAATATGCTTACACAGGTCAAAGCAGCACTAGGATGTAATGCAATAGCCATTCCAAGCAATGTTGCCACGCCTTTTCCTCCTTTAAATTTGGCGAATATTGGGAATATGTGCCCAATAACCGCAATGATTCCAAATCCTATTTGAAATGAACTGATATAATTAGTTTCGATGAGTTGATTGTTGAGCAGTATTACCGGAATGTAGGTGGCCAAACATCCTTTAAAAGCGTCTATTGCCATGACTATTGCCCCAGCTTTTTTACCTAATACCCTAAATGTATTCGTCGCTCCTGCATTACCACTTCCAAAAGTTCTTACATCTGTGTCATGGAATTTTTTACCATACCAAACAGCAGATGGTATAGAACCTAATAAATAGGCAATTGTTAATCCTATCGCAATTGTTATTATCATTTTTTTAGTAGTAGGGTTATCTTATTTTGTAGGTGTTATGGTTTTGGAAGGATTTGCTTGATGCTCTGGTGCAGCATTGCCTGGTGTTGTATTTGGTGCTGTGTTAGGTATTCCTTCTTGATTTGTTGTGGGTGTTGGTGTTTCTGTATGCAAGTAGTGTCTTGTAAAGTTTTTGATAAAGATTAGTTTTTCTTGAGGGTCAGCAACTACAAAGCAGTATTTACCATTATCTGTTTTACCTTTTGATTTTGCGGCTACTAAATCATGAAACTCTTGATCAGACGATGATAATGACAATCGATTGAATTCAAATACCATATAATACCAATGGTCGGGTGCAGGTTCTAAAAAGATGTGGTATTTATCTCCTTTAGCAAACTTTTTAATTTCTATATAACCTTTAATTTTATAATTGACATCTTTTTTGTTGATGTTTGCTATTCCAATATCTCCTTCACTATGCCAAGCTTGCAACTCGTTTGACCAAATTAATTTAACATCAGTGATTACAAATTTATTGGCCAAAGATTTGGTTACTTTGTGTAGTGGTTTGTAATCAACTTTAATTTGTTTTTCATATTTGTGTGCCTCTTTATCGCCTGTGATATTGGCTAAATTAGAGAAGAAATACGATGATGTATCATTGATTGCTGTAGGAGATTGATTAGAGGATGCCTGGTCTGCTATTTGTGTAGCCATTAATGCCATGGCCTTTGGCGGTGCATTTAGTGTTAATGCCATCATGGTATTGAAGATGTATTTATTGCTATCCAAATTTGCGGAACCTGTTGTAGAAGCATCTACGATAAAATCATTGCCATAGTATAGGTAGTCAAAAATATTGATTTTACCTTGGTATTTCATGGTATTGGTTGAATCGTTATAACTTATGATATTACCTTCTAACGTTTCCCCTGTATATTTTTCATCTGTACCAATGGTAAATTCATTGTTGTTTTTAATTCTTAATTTACTGCCATGGGCTTCAAATATTTGTAAGTCAATAGAATGTCTTTTTCTGGATAGGAA
>JBEAZU010000086.1:0-4231 GCA_041169945.1 Bacteroidota bacterium | reverse complement strand
AATTGAAAATCAAAGAAATGGGAAGCCGTTATTTCTTCATTATGATGTATTGCCTAATTGAAAGGTTTTTCTCAAGAGGTGATTTTAAAAAGAAGTAAACGCTACTGCATATTCGCGGTATCAATTGCCGAATACGGCCTATGATTTACCTTTTACTCAACATTCAACATTTATCCCGAGTTTATCGGGACTAAAAACCAAACATCAAATTCACACGCTTAACATTGTTTTAGCAATTCCTTAATTTTGGTTGCTTTAACAATAAATTTTTGTTTAATTCGTAAAAGTATTCATAATACTGTATTATACTTGATGCTCATCCCTAGTATAATTATTTTTCTGAGAAATATATACCTTTTATTAAGTACTACACACCTAGTACGCTGTACAAAATACGACAAATGAATTACATTGATGAACTTAATGAACCTCAGCGAGAAGCTGTATTGACCATAAATGGTCCTGTAATGATTATTGCAGGTGCTGGTTCAGGTAAAACGAGGGTATTGACTTATCGTATTGCCTATCTCATTGAGCAAGGTGTGGATCCATTTAATATTTTATCCCTTACTTTTACCAATAAGGCTGCTCGAGAAATGCGTAAGCGTATTGAGAAAGTAGCGGGTACCAATGCTAGAAATCTTTGGATGGGCACTTTCCACTCTGTGTTTGCCAGAATATTACGTTCTGAAGCGGAGAAAATTGGCTATACCAATAATTTCACCATTTATGATACCGACGATTGCAAATCTTTGATCAAAACCATCGTCGGAGAAATGCAATTAGATGATAAAGTGTACAAGCCAAGCAGTGTACTTGGCCGTATTTCTTCTGCCAAAAATAAATTAATTTCTCCTAGAGAATATGTCAACAACGCTATCCTTCGTGCAGATGATGAAAGCGCCATGAGACCTAAACTTGGAGAGATCTACAAAATTTACCAAGAACGCTGTTTTAAAGCAGGGGCAATGGATTTTGATGATTTACTTTTTAATACCAATATCCTTTTTCGTGACCATTTGGATGTGTTAAACAAATACCAAAACAGGTTCAAATATGTCATGGTAGATGAGTTTCAAGATACAAACTTGTCTCAATACTTAATCACTAGAAAATTAGCGGCTCGTCATCAAAACATTTGCGTGGTAGGCGATGATGCCCAAAGTATTTATGCTTTCCGTGGTGCCGACATTCAAAATATTTTAAATTTTGAAAAAGATTATCCTGATTTGAAAGTCATAAAACTAGAGGAAAACTACCGTTCTACACAAATGATTGTAAAGGCGGCAAACTCTATCATATCTCACAACAAAGCACAATTACGTAAATCTGTATTTACGTCTAATGAAGATGGGGCTTTGATTACTTTGCTCAAAGCAAGTTCTGACAATGAAGAAGGTAAATTGATTGCCCATTCAATTTTTGAAGATAAAACGCAAAAACAACTGGTATACAATAATTTCGCTATTCTTTACCGTACCAATTCTCAATCGAGATCAATGGAAGAGGGTTTGCGTAAATTAAGTATTCCTTACCGTTTGGTTGGTGGTGTATCTTTTTACCAAAGAAAAGAAATCAAAGACTTGGTGTCTTACCTGCGTTATGCCATGAATCATAACGATGAAGAGGCACTCAAACGAATTATCAATTATCCCAAACGTGGTATTGGCGATACCACCATTGCAAAAATTATTTTATTTGCCGACGAGCAAGGCATTACCCTATGGGAAGTCATTAGCAATATCAGTAAATTTATGTCGGGCCGTACCGCCGATTTAATTGATCAATTTGCAATCATCATCAAAAGTTTTAAATTAATCATTGAAACCAAAGATGCTTTTGAAGCGGCCTCCCATATTGCCAAAGTATCAGGTATTCTCAAAGAACTTTACGACGATAAAACTGTGGAGGGATTAGCCCGCTACGAAAACTTACAGGCTTTATTAAATGCCGTAAAAGAATACGTCGACAGTGAAGAAAATGAAGACAAATCCTTAGGTGCTTTTTTACAAGAAATTGCGCTTGTCACAGATGCTCGCGACGACAAAGATGCGGATGACGACAAAGTTACCTTGATGACGATACACTCTTCAAAAGGTTTGGAGTTTAAAAATGTGTATATTGTTGGCGTAGAAGAAGATTTATTCCCTTCTCAAATGATGATAAGTTCTAGAGAAGATTTAGAAGAAGAACGTCGTTTGTTTTATGTGGCGGTAACCAGGGCTGAAACAAAATTGACCTTGTCTTATGCCACCACGAGGTATCGTTTTGGTAGGTTAAAACCTTGTGAACCAAGTCGTTTCTTAACCGAAATTGACAGCAAATACATCAGTACTCCTCAAAAATCCTCAGGTTTTGTTGATTCAGAAGATGGCTCTTCTTTTGCAAGGTTAAAATTGGGTGGCGTTCCCAAACCCAAACCAACCCAAACGCCTGGTCAAATGGCGGCCAAACCCTATACACCAAGTGCCAATTTCGCGCCTAGTCCAACCGCTGACTTGGCAGGTGGACAAAGAGTTGAACATCAAAAATTTGGAATGGGTACCATCCTAGAACTCGACAATACTGGAAATGATGGAAAAGCAAAAGTGAGCTTTGATAATTTTGGAGAAAAAACATTATTACTTAGCTTTGCCAAATTAATGATCGTATAATTTTGTAGGTCCAAACTATTAGGTATTAAGTATCCTAAAAACACAACGATAAGGGCATATTAGTCTTTATTTTATTGGCCAATTCTATTTACAATTTTAAATTACCTTGTACTTTGTACCTAATACTTTGTACTTTAACAACTCAAAAATGTCTTATACATTAAAAGAATACGGTAGCAACATCCGAAAATTGGTTGATTATATTTTAACGGTAGAAGACCGTGATCAACGTACCCAACATGCCAAATCGTTGATTCATTTGATGAAACAACTTCATCCAAGTAATCCAAACGGACAAGATCCGGACAATAAATTTTGGGATGATTTGTTTATCATGTCAAATTTTAAATTGGATATTGATGCCCCTTACCCGATGCCAGAACCAGAACTTTTAGGGCGTCGTCCAAAGAAAATGTATCCGAATACACACAACATCAAATACAAACATTACGGATACAACATTGAATTACTGATTAAAAAAGCGATAGAAATTACTAATCCAGCTGAAAAAGAAGAAGCGGTAATTTATATCTGTAATTTGATGAAAGGTTTTTATACCGCCTGGAATAAGGATATCATAGAAGATTCCTTAATTTTGGAACACCTGGAAGTGATGTCACAAGGTTTGCTTGGCTTGAGTATTGAACGTGTGAAAGATGAAAAACTTTTTGGTGCAACCAAAGATTTCAAACGTACTGATAACAATGTTGGAAATGGCAACCATTACAACAATAACAATAAACCATCTGCTGTTCCCAACCGTCGTGAAAGAGATTTTAATGTGGCAAGCACCAGAAATGATGGTACATCTGCCATCCCATTAAGAAGAAGTGGTAGCAGTGGCAGTAATCCTGGAAGCAGAAGTACTGACGGAAGCAGAAACAATTCCTCTAAAAGAACATTTGACAAAAGGAGAAAATAGTTCTCTGAGTAATGAGTGTTAAGTGATGAATGCATAGTATTTGTCTGGAATCATTCCTTAACATTCAAAACTCAAAACTCAAAACTAATATATATGGCATCTTTTGAAATACAAGGCGGTACCAAACTGCATGGTGAAATTACTCCTCAGGGAGCAAAAAATGAAGCATTACAAATTTTGTGTGCTGTATTATTGACTGCAGAACCAGTTACCATACACAATATCCCCAACATCATTGATGTCATTAAGTTAATTGAGCTCATCGCTGAATTTGGGGTGAAAGTTGAAAAACTATCTGATTCCACTTATAGATTTACGGCCGACACCGTCAATCTTGCATACCTTGAAACAGATGATTTCAAGAAAAAAGGTGCAGCACTTCGTGGATCAGTAATGATTTTAGGGCCGTTGTTAGCCCGTTTTGGAAAAGCAAAATTGCCAAAACCAGGAGGAGATAAAATTGGTAGAAGAAGGTTAGATACCCACTTTATCGGATTAGAACGCCTTGGAGCAAAATTCAATTACGACAGCAGCGATAAGTTTTTTCATATCGACGCTTCGAATTTACAAGGATGCTACATGTTACTCGATGAACCATCAGTAACAGGAACGGCGAACATTGTGATGGCTGCAGTTTTAGCCAAAGGAATTACCA
>JBEAZU010000085.1:0-4978 GCA_041169945.1 Bacteroidota bacterium | reverse complement strand
TAAATTAAAAATCTCAGTTTAGACTCCAGAGGAATAATTTGTTTTGAACAAACTGATTACTCTAAACGCTAAACTGAGAACTTAAAAATTATTTCAATTTAGCTAAAGTAGCTTTGATATTGGTCAATGCTTTGATCAGGTTTTCATCTGAAGCGGCAAACGACATACGGATATATTTATCAGCACCAAAAGCTTCTCCTGTTACAGTTGACACATGGGCATCGTTCAAAATTACCATTGACAATTCTTCTGCCGAGTTGATAACGTTACCAGCTTCGTCTTTTTTACCGAAGAATGAGCTAATGTCTATAAAGAAATAGAATGCTCCTTTAGGTAAATTAACTTTCACCCCTGGAATGTCTTTTAACAAATCATAACACAAGTTTCTTCTTCTCAAGAAAGCTTCTGTCATTTTATACGTTTCCGTTAAATCAGAATAAGCAACTACTGCTGCCTTTTGAGCAATAGAACAAGTACCTGAAGTTACCTGACCTTGTAATTTGTCGCAAGCATCAGCAATGTATTTTTCGGCAGCCATGTACCCAACTCTCCAGCCAGTCATTGCGAAACCTTTAGAGTATCCGTTAACCGTAACTACTCTTTCTTTAATTTTAGGAAATGAAGCGATAGAAACATGTTTTTCACCAAAATTGATGTATTCATAAATTTCATCGGCAATCACAAATATGTTTTCGTTTGCTGCCACTACATCTGCAATGTCGCTCAACTCTTGTGCTGTAAATACAGAGCCGGTTGGGTTACAAGGAGAAGAGAACATGATTACTTTTGTTTTAGGCGTAATGGCCGCTTTCAATTGTTCAATTGTTGCTTTGAAATCATTTTCAATGCCACCATCAATCAATACAGAAACACCACCAGCCAATGTTACCAATTCAGAGTAACTTACCCAGTAAGGCGCATAAACAATTACTTCATCACCAGGGTTTACCAAACACAACAAAGCGTTGGCAATAGATTGTTTCGCACCAGTAGAAACGACAATATTTTCTGGTTTATAGTCTAGGTTGTTGTCTTTTTTAAGTTTGTCAACAATTGATTTTCTAAGGTCAGGAATACCTGGTACTGGCGTATAGAAAGTAAATCCATCATCAATTGCTTTCTTCGCCGCATCTTTAATGTATTGAGGCGTTTGAAAATCAGGTTCTCCAAAGCTTAAGTTGATTACACTAATACCTTGTGCGCCAAGTTCACGAGCTTTTTTAGCCATACCAATAGTGGCAGATTCCGCAAGTGCATTAATTCTATCAGAAAGATTGTCAGTAAGTGTTGATGTACTCATTAGGATATGATTTTTATATAACCTAGCAAAAATAAATATTCTGATTGTGACTAACTAATGTTTTTTTGTAAAATATAGCATTTGAACGGAAACCCTTAAAATAAGGCATCAAAAAAGCCTCCGACCAGGTCGGAGGCTTATAATTGATTTTTAAAAGCTTGTTGGTTATTTAACTTCTAGCTCAACTCTGGTATTGTCGCCCATTACCCCTGCCGCCAAGGGGGCCGTATTTCCCATAGGTTTACTGCTTAATCGCGTTGCTGCAATGCCCTTGCCTTTCAAATAATCAACCACTGCTTTGGCGCGTTCTTCAGACAATTTCATATTGCTTTCTACGTCTTTCTCGGTAAACACATGACCCAAGATTTGAATTTTCATGGATTTATGGTTAGTCAATAAATTAACGATTTTAGTTAATTCGTAATGAGAATCTAATTTTAGTTTTGCGGTGTGCTCATCAAAGAAAACATTAAACAATGCCACTTTGTGACCAGGTTTCGGCACTTCTAAGAAAATAGAGTCCGTTATCATTTGAAATCCTTTGGAGACAGGGATATTAATGTTTTCTGAATGAAACATGTGTTTAGGTGCTTCCACTTCAATCGCATAATTTTTACCTGGCTCAAGTACAAATAAAAACTTACCCGAACTGCTATTGGCTGTAAAAGTTGCCACTACTTTTTCGGTTTCATCATCTACTACCGTAATTGTTCCTCCTACCGGTGTTTTAGACACTGCATCTTTGATTTTACCTCTAAAAATCACGACATGGGTAGCTTCTTCTTCTTTAGGACGCGTAAGTAAATAAATGTCTTCTTCACCCATACCGCCTTCGCGAACGGAGGAGAAATAAGCCCTTAAACCATCCGCTGACCAACTGATAAATGTTTCATCAGCAAAAGTATTGATTGGAAATCCTAAGTTTTCAGTGGGTGCAGTCACAATGCCCGTTTTAGGATCAACTTTGGTATCAAAAAGGTCGAACCCTCCCATAGCATTATGGCCTTTTGAACTAAAATAAAGCGTTTTACCATCAATATGGATAAAAGGAGACTCTTCATCGTAAACCGTATTCACTTTAGGACCAAGATTTATCGCCGCGTCCCATTCGCCACTTGAATTCTTTTTACTCATCCAAATGTCTAAACCTCCTTCACCACCAGGTTTGTCACTACTAAAAAATAAAAATTTCCCGTCAGGGGTAATGCTACAGCCCGACTCATTGGTTTCAACTCCATTGATATTTGCTCCCAATGATTTGGGGTGGCTCCACACTTTTCCTTTTAATTCACTCACAAATAAGTCACCTTTCCCTTTGGCATTTACCACATGAATAAACATCATTTGTGCATTAGGAGAAATACCCACACAAGCATCGTGAGAAGGTGTATTGATGGTCGTACCGATGTTTTTTACTTGTCCCCAAACGGTATCTTTGCGTTCGCAGTAATAAATGTCTTCATAGTATTTAGAATCGTGGTCATCTAACAAACCACCTGTACTTCCTGGACGACGAGAAGTAAAAATCATCATCGATTCATCGGCTGATACAAAAGGTTGGTAATCGCCAGATTTTGAATTGATGCCTTTCCCAAAAGCTTTTATTTTTACATTGACGGGGCTTTTAACAAGCACTTTGCCATTTTCACAATTTTCAATAAAACGGGTCGTCTCTTCGATTAAGGCCTTGTCTTTTTTCTCATTAAGGGATGCTTTGTATTTCGTGTAGGCAGCAATGGCTTCATCAAATTTATTGACCGAATGACAAGCATGCCCTAATTCACTATTAATCATTTTTTCTTGGTAATTGGCATCACTTGCTACTTGTAAATAGGCAACGGCTTTGTCGGGTCTTTTAATTTTGATATAGGTTTTTCCTAATAAATAACTTACTTCTGGGTGACCTGGCTGTAATTTATCGGCTTGTAATAAAAATTTCAAGGCCATATCATACTCATCAATATCGAGGTGACCTTCTCCTTCATTCAGTAATTCTTTTACTCCTTTGTTAAATTCTTGTGCTTGCACCAAAAAGGCAAAACCCAAGAGGCTGATCAATACTATTATTTTTTTAGTCATTACTTTATAGCGTTATAAAAAAGACGGAAACGATCTTAATGCGTAAATATAAATATTTCTAAGTAAAATTACAGAAATCAAATTTAATTTCGCAATAATTTATCCTGCCCAACCTTCTTTATCCAAACTTCTGTATTGAATGGCTTCAGCAAGATGTTCAATTTTAATCTCTTGACTTCCGGCCAAATCGGCAATGGTTCTGGATACTTTTAATATACGATCATACGCCCTGGCAGACAAACCCATTCGTTCCATGGCCGTTTTGAGTAGCATTTTACCTGCTTCACTGATTACACAAACCTCTTTCACCATTTGGGAGGGCATCATGGCATTGGAATATACCCCTTCACTATCTTTAAACCTATCCGATTGAAAAATACGCGCTTCCACTACCCTATTTCTGATGGTTTCACTGGTTTCAGCAATGCGATTGGAGGTCATTTGATCGAAGGTAACCGGAATCACTTCCACGTGCAAGTCAATACGGTCTAGCAAAGGGCCACTCACCTTGTTGAGGTAGCGTTGCACCACCCCAGGACCACATACACAAGCTTTGTCAGGGTGGTTGTAATAACCACAAGGACAAGGATTCATGCTGGCAATTAACATGAAATTGGCAGGAAATTCGACACTAATTTTGGCCCTTGAAATTGTAACCTTTCTTTCTTCCAAAGGCTGACGCATTACTTCTAATACTGCTCTTTTGAATTCTGGTAATTCATCTAAAAATAGCACGCCATTGTGCGCCAAAGAGATTTCACCTGGCTGAGGAATTCCGCCACCTCCCACCAAGGCTACATCAGAGATGGTATGGTGTGGCGCTCTAAAAGGACGCGTGACCACCAATGATTTGGTGCCCGTAGTTTTGCCGGCTACGGAATGTATTTTGGTGGTTTCGAGCGCTTCCTGCAAAGTTAAAGGAGGCAAAATGGAGGGTAATCGCTTGGCTAACATGGTTTTCCCTGCACCAGGAGGCCCAATCATGATTACATTATGCCCACCCGCAGCAGCAATTTCTAATGCACGTTTGATATTTTCTTGGCCTTGCACATTCGAAAAATCAGCATCATAACTGTTCTGCTTGCTCATAAATATATCTCTGGTATTGCTTTCCAAAGGCTTAATTTCAATTTTCCCTTCAAAAAAATCTATCGCTTCTTTAATTGTTTTTACCCCAATCACGTCCAAGGAATTCACAATGGCCGCTTCTCCTGCATTTTCAAATGGTACTACAACACCTTTAAAACCTTGCTTTCGAGCTTCAATGGCAATAGGCAACACCCCTTTAATAGGTCTTAGTGTGCCATCAAGGGCCAATTCGCCCATAATAACGTACTGTTCTAAGGAACTGGTAATCATTTGTTCAGATGCATAAAGAATGCCTAAAGCAATGGGTAAATCATAAGCGGAACCCTCTTTTCTTAAATCAGCAGGCGCCAAATTTACCACCGTTTTAATGCGTGGCATACTGTATTTATACTGACTAATGGCCGATTCAATCCGGTGTTCACTTTCTTTAATGGCACTGTCTGGCAAACCCACCATAAAAAACCTCGTTCCTTGAGACACATTCACTTCAATGGTGATGGTGTGTGCATT
>JBEAZU010000084.1:0-7090 GCA_041169945.1 Bacteroidota bacterium | reverse complement strand
GTTGAACCAAAGGTATTAAGTGTCTTAGTATATTCATTGCTTTCAATGATGTTTGCTGGCGTACCAGTACTAATAAATAAAATGGGGGTTAATTTGTTCGTAATCTTACTAGAATCTGTTTGCGCAAAAATAGTTTGTATGGTCCATATATTAAATATGGACACGATTATTATCATACATAAATCTTTACGATTCATCATTGGGGATTTTATTTGTAGTGTCAATTTGAAAAAGTAAGTAAATATAACATAAAAAAACCCAAGAAATAATTCTTGGGTTTTTTACCAAAACAATTGAATTTTATTATCGGTTTGCTTTTTCTACATAATTTCTTTCTGTAGCACCGATATATACTTGACGAGGTCTTCCGATAGGTTCATTGTCGGCTCTCATTTCTTTCCATTGAGCAATCCAACCTGGTAAACGACCTAGGGCAAACATTACGGTAAAGTATTCGGTTGGGATACCAAGTGCTCTGTATATAATGCCTGAGTAGAAATCTACATTTGGATAAAGTTTTCTGTCAACAAAATATTGGTCACTTAAGGCTACTTCTTCCAAACCTTTAGCAATAGCTAATACAGGATCAGAAACACCAAGTTTTCCTAGAATTTGATCACAAGCTACTTTAATGATTTTGGCTCTTGGATCAAAGTTTTTATAAACCCTGTGTCCAAATCCCATTAATCTGAAAGTATCATTTTTGTCTTTAGCTTTTAAAATAAACTTAGCCGTGTCACCACCATCTGTTTTTATTTCTTCAAGCATTTCAATTACTGCTTGGTTTGCACCACCATGAAGTGGGCCCCAAAGTGCTGCTGTACCTGCTGCCAATGAAGAATAAAGGCTAGCTTGTGACGAACCCACTATTCTAACGGTTGAGGTTGAACAATTTTGTTCGTGGTCGGCATGCAAAATAAATAATTTATTTAAAGCATCAGCAATTACTTGATCAGCTTTGAATTCTTTACCTGCTTCAGCAAACATCATGTAATAGAAGTTTGAGCAATAATCCAGGTCTTTTCTCGGTGCAAGTACCGGTAAACCTTTAGACTTGCGGTAGGTGGTCGCCACAAGTGTAGGCAATTGCCCGATAATCCTAACGATTAGTTTATGTAATAATTCAGGTGATGGGTTAGCATCAATTGATGCTGGATAAAATGCGGTTAAAGCACTTAACAAAGAACCCAAAACACCCATTGGATGCGCATCAGAAGGGAATCCGTTAAGGATAGTTTCTATGTTTGCAGGGATTTCTGAATTGTCTTTAATTTCGTTTTCGAAAGCACTTAATTGTGCTGATGTAGGTAATTCACCATAAATGAGTAAATACGCAACTTCTATAAAATTTGACTTTTCGGCCAATTGATCAATCGGGTAACCTCTGTAACTTAAGATTCCTAATTCACCATCTAAGAAAGTGACGCTACTTTGAGTAGAACCTGTATTTTTAAAACCCGCATCATAGGTAATATACCCTGTTTCGCTTCTAAGTTTTGCAATATCAATTGCTTTTTCCTTTTCGGTACCCTCTATAACAGGAAGCATTACTGACTTGCCTTCAACTATTAATTCTACTTGCTCAGACATATTGTGATATAAGAAGTTGAACGATTAAACTGTCTTTTTGAAATCGAAATTTATGAAAATAAAATTAATTTATGCATTTAATTGCCTTTTAATTTGAACATAAATTAGTTTAATGTTTCGAATAAAGGCAACTGTACACCAAGGGACTCCTTATGATCTTTGGTTATCAGAGCGTTGTAAGTTTTTGCCCATTTGTCATAATGCGCTCTATCGAGCATTAATTTTGTGTTGTCTGCCTCCGAAATCTCCTGTTGTAAAGTAGTAACATTGGCATATTTTTCAATTCCTTTCGTTTTTTCAGCTATAGCATTAATTTTACCAATTAATTCAGAAGTTTTAAGGTCAAAATTATCTACTATTTGTGCCTTCATTTGAGACGAATCATAACGTGTTTTCCACGTTTTTTCGATTTCAATTTTCAATTGTTTAATGTCGTTTTCTTTTGAGCCAGGAATGTATGAAATATGGTCTAATAGAGATAACATGTTTTTGAATTTGATATCATCGTTAAGCATCATTCTTTTCCAAGCCACAGATGCACTATCTTTAGTGGTTTTAATTAATAATATATTCGTTTTATTGGTCTTAATTGCTGTACGATTTTTTTCAGCATGCTCACAAGCTTGAAAAATGAAAAGACCAATCACGAATACTACAATATGTTTTTTCATAGGATAAATTTAAGCGATGCAAATTCGACATATTGTTTGTGAATTGCAATAAATACATTTAATAACATGATGATTGCTAGGGAAGATTCTGCTATGTATGGTTGCAATAAGGCGTACTATTTGATTGTGTACCAAATTATAAAATGAGATTTTTGTCCATTTTTTTTACACAAGATTTTATGGGGACTAAGAAATATATTTAGGCGCTCGCTAATCTGATGAGGAAAATTTTAACGAATCAATACTATTGTAATGGTTAGGTTTTCTTTTGTTTTGAATGAAAAACGCTTCTTCCTGTTTTGAATATTCAATCTATGCATTAGTGCTCGGGACTTTCTCTGTGTTCAACCCTAAAATATGATAAGGCATTTTTAAAGTAATGCCCTAAAGCGCCTATCACCTAATGATGACGAAAATATTTCACCTATTGTACATGGTAGTCTATTTTATAAATAATGCCTCATGGAGTTGATTTTTGTTAAATTTAACATGCAAAAGGCTTCGACTTCTAAGCCTTTTGCATGTTAAATTTAATAATTTATTTTTCTATAATGATCTTGTTAGTAAATTGATTATTGTTGATATCACAGACTAGAAAATAGATGCCCGGTGCTAACAGTGCTGTGCTGATAGGTTGACGATGTGTTCCTTCTCTTAGGTTCTCAGCCTTGTATACCGTTTGCAATTTTAATCCTACAATATCATAGATATCAATATTGACATTAGCTGTTTCAGTTAAATTTAATGCAATCATCCCTTCCTCTTTTAATGGATTAGGATAGATTTCAATAGCTGATGTTTGGATAAATGCAGGATTGTCTGCAAATTCATTTAACCTGGAGGAAGTGCTAGATTTTCCGAAGCTTATTTGGTCAATATATATTGTATTGCCAGCAGAAGCCAATAGTTCAATAGAAATGGCATTGATGGAGGTTCCTGTACTATTAAAATACGACCATGGTAGCCAATAGGTTTGGAGATTGGTGTCTAGGTTTAAGGTAGTTTTATGGTATTGTCCAACTCGAATAATGACACTTGTATTGGTGGAGGACTTTGCTATGATTTCTATTCCACCTGTTTGGCTGTAATCATACCCTCCACAGTTACTTGTCCAGCTACCACTTGTACCTGCCATTTCATTTTGAATACTAAGGATGCCATTGAGTACGTTTATAGTTGTTTTCCATTTTTCAATGGCCAAGCCTAAATCATTATACGAACCCACTAATCCATCTCCGCCCTCAAAATTATTTATTAAGGTATAGTTGGTTGCACTATTTATGGTCATGATTATTTCATTTGAACCAACTTCTTTGGGTACTGCATTGGGGTAACTTGAAGTCATTACCACAACAATCCTGTCTTTGTTCACAAGGCTTTTGCTTGAAAAGGTAGGTGAATTTGATCCGACTGGCTTGTTGTTAAGGTACCATTGGTAAGATGGGCTTCCTCCGTTGATAGGATTGGCCGTAAAAGTGGTCATTGTTCCAATTGGTATCGTATTACCTGGATTTACGCTAATACTTACAATGGGTGTGAGAGTTCCAATTGGCCTAGTGGTTATCCATAGCCATTTTGGTTCAGCACAATTCCCTTTGACATCACATGCCACGATGGCAATGGTATAGGCTGTATTAGGTGTTAAATCCGTATCCGTAAAAGTGAAAATATTGGACGCAACTTGGTGAGCATGATCGAATCCAATTCCATCTTTGTATACATTGATGATGTATTTGTCAATGCCATCATCATCAAGAGAGGCTTCCCACAACAACCTTACATTGGTTTGGGTTACATCAAAATAAGTTGCTTCAGGTGTGCTTGGGGTGTCATTTACTAATAATCCTCTTTTTCCTATACTGATATAATCGATTAAAATTTGTTCTTGAGGAGCCCCAACTTCCCCAATCATCACATAGTCAACAATAGCGCCATCTGTTCCAAAACTATTCCAAGGAATCCAAATGGTTTGGTAGGTGGTACTTAAATAGACGGTTGTTTTGTTATATTTCCCTATACTGATTACCAATTGTGTATTGGCAGATGCTTTGGCCTTGATTTCTATGCCACCATAATGTTGGTAATTTAATCCCCCACAACCACTTGTCCAACTGCCATCTGTGCGGCCATAATCCATTTGAAAATGCATTTGACCATAATAGGCACTAACGCTCGCTTTATAACTTGAAATCAAGAATCCTAAATCATTTAGACTTCCCGTGTTGCCATCGCCATTATCAAAGTCGTCGACTATTTTATAAGGCAGCGTATCGCTCAAGGTAGTGATTTCAATGCTCCAAGCGGCTTCCGATTCATTCAAGGAAGGGTCATAAGCGGCTATCGCGAAAAAATATTTTGTTCCTGGTGTAAGCCCCGTAAATTCAATCGAAGTGGAGGCAGCATTTGCATCCAACGATTTTTCATATACCCCATTTTTATAGGCATTAATTCTGTAATGATCAATGCCATTATTGTCTGTAGAGGCAGTCCAATTTAATGTTACACTTGTTTTTGTTATGCTACTGATGTTGAAATTTCCAGGGGTAGATGGCTTTACCACATCTGCCAAAGATTCCACTGTAAATGAAAAATAAGTGGCGGTGTCATAAGCATCAAATCCTAGGTCATTAGAGGTGAATATTTTCATGATGCCAACCGTACCAACAGGTGTAGATGGTTTTACTTCAAATAAGAATAACTGTCCTGTCGAATCTCCAGGGGCAATATAGTGTAAACCTGTGGTGCTTGTATTGGCAATAATGGAAGGGATAGAGGAAGCAGTATGTCCCCATAAATAATAGGTGTTTTTGGCATGACCTATGTTTTTAAAAATGGCTTCTACCTGTGCTGATTCTCCCGGTTCTATCTTTCCGTTATGGTTGGTCGAGTTTTCATCCTTTAAATTTTTGACCGTAATAATTATTTTAGGAGCATTGCAAAGTATCTCAATGGTATCGATGCTGCTTTGATTCAAGTAATCTTTTATTGTTAATATTATTTTTGCTATATGTTGGTCAGGGACATTTTTCCCAACTTGTACTTCAAATGCATTTGCAATGCTTTTGGTTGATTCTTTTAAGATGATGTCATAATTTTCAGTACTGTCTTTGATTTTAAGGTAGGGGTCAAGTGTAGTGATTGTTGCCACAACCCCATTGGCGTTGATGCTGGTAATATTACTGATGTTGAGATTAATTTTTACTGATTCATTGTATTCTATTAAGCCATTATTATTATTGGCCTCTTTCAAATCGTAAGATGTTAGTAGGGTAGGGGTTGATTTTGTGGTGATCTCCGTCCATGCGGCATCCGAATAATTGCCTTTTACATCATACGCAACCACTGCGATGGTATAGGTAGTATTGGGGAGTAGATCGAGGTCTGTAAAACTCGTGGTATTTGCCATTACCTCATGACTATGGTCAAATCCTGCGCCCACTTTATAAAGATTAATTTTGTATTTTAATATCCCATCTGCATCCGTAGCGGCAGACCAATGAAGTGTTACACCATTTTGGTTTACATTTGAAAATACGAGGTTTGTTGGTGGTGTTGGGATATCATTTAATTCAATTCCTTTTTTTCCAATACTAATATAATCAAGACTTACATAAGACGACGACCAATTGAATTCACCAATAGTAATATAATTCACCAAAGAGCCATCAATGCCAAAGCTTTCCCAAGGCAGCCAAAAAGTTTGGTATTCAGTGGTAAGCGTTATGCTTGTCGTATTGTATTGCCCTAGTCTTACAAGCACATTGGTATTTGTATTGGCTTTTGCTTTAATTTCAATGCCTTCATATTGCTTGTAGTTCTTCGCTCCACAATATGTAGTCCAACTTCCTTCCGTGTTTTCTGTATTTTGTAGATAAAGGGTGCCATTGTTAACATTTA
The DNA here is from genome assembly GCA_041169945.1 of Bacteroidota bacterium. Taxonomy (GTDB): domain Bacteria; phylum Bacteroidota; class Bacteroidia; order Cytophagales; family UBA9547; genus CALPQG02. The sequence goes on along the minus strand of JBEAZU010000084.1, from coordinate 932 downwards.
AATTCATTTTCCATTTTTCAATAGGATAACCTAGTTTATTGTAGCTACCAGGCAAGCCATCTCCATTTTCAAAATCATCTACCATCACCCAATTGTTGGGTAAATTTTGAGTGGTGACATCTACCCAAGCGGCTTCCGAATAATTGCCCTTTACATCATACGCAACCACTGCGATGGTATAGTTATTACTTGGCAACAGTTCATTGTCAGTGAAAGACGTTGCACTTGCATCAACGATGTGTGTATGGTCGAAACCATATCCTTTTCTGTAGATATTGATATGGTAATTTTGTATGCCATCATTATCCTCCGCTTTATTCCACTGTAAAGTGGCCGCATTTGTGCTAATGTTATAGACGGTCAGGTTGCTTGGCGTTGTTGGGGTATCATTGGTTGCAATGTTTGTTTTTCCAAAAGAAAGGTAGTCTATGGTAATGGTACTTGATGCATTACTGAGTTCACCAATAGACAAGTAATCAATGTCTGATAACGTGTTTCCAAAATCAGCAAAGGGAATCCAAAAAGTTTGGTAAACGTTGTTTAGGTTGATGGTGGCTTTATGGTATTTCCCAAGCCTAATGACCATGCTTGTCTGTAGCGTTGATTTTGCTTTGATTTCAATACCACCAAAGCTGTTGTAATTACTCATGCCACAGTTGCTTGACCAACTACCGTCAGTTCTTCCTGCTTCTATATTAAATGTCATTTCGCCATTTAAAATACTGATCGATGATTTGTAATTGGTGATGAAATATCCTAAATCATTAAAGCTTCCCGGCATTCCATCTCCATCTTCAAAATCATCAATTATTTTAAAAGAGGTATTTTCTGTTGCGAGAAGATGAAAACTGAAAAAAAGTACGATAAAAAAACTATATAAATTTTTCATGTTAAATTGTTTTAAAGGTTTCTGATATAGATATCTTATAAAT
>JBEAZU010000083.1:0-7174 GCA_041169945.1 Bacteroidota bacterium | reverse complement strand
CGTAAAAAGCGACAGCCAGAGGTGGCATTATTGAGGATAAAACTTATTATTTTACAATTAATGACTTATATTTACGCTTAGATGTCACTCATAGATCCAGAACATAGTCCTTTACTCGATGTCAGAAATTTATCTGTTCATTTCCGAACAGAATCTGGTGTCATCAAATCTGTTGATAATGTTAGCTTTAAGCTTAACAAGGGAGAGACGTTGGGTATAGTGGGAGAATCTGGTTCTGGTAAATCTGTCACTTCTTTGTCTATCATGCAATTGATAGCCAAACCTCCAGGGGAAATTGTTGGTGGTGAAATTATTTTTGATCACCCCACCAATGGCAAAATGGACATCTTAAAATTATCAGAAAAGGAAATGCGCGACATACGTGGCGATGATATTTCTATGATTTTTCAAGAACCCATGACTTCCTTAAACCCGGTGTACACTTGCGGAGACCAGGTGATGGAAGCCATTTTATTACACCAAAAAGTAAGCAAAGCCGAAGCAAAAGCCAAGACCATTGCTTTATTTAAAACCGTAATGCTGCCAAGGCCTGAAGAAATGTTTGATGCTTATCCGCATCAAATTTCCGGAGGTCAAAAACAAAGGGTGATGATTGCCATGTCGTTGTCATGTAATCCCACCATCATTATTGCTGATGAACCCACTACCGCATTGGATGTGACTGTTCAAAAAACAATACTTGATTTATTGAGAACATTACGTGATGAGCACGGCACTTCTATCATTTTTATCACCCATGATTTGGGTGTTATTGCAGAAATAGCCGACCGTGTTTTGGTAATGTACCAAGGGAAAATTGTGGAACAAGGTACTGTTTTTAATATTTTTGCCAATCCTAAACATCCATATACCAAAGGTCTTTTGGCTTGTAGACCACGTTTAGACATGAAGCTAAAAGTGTTGCCTACGGTATCTGACTTTATGACCCGCGATGAAGACGGAGGGTTTGTAGAAAAAGAAAGCAAATATTCTTCTGTTGGTCAGGCCATTATGTTTAACTATACCACAGAAGATGAAATTATAGCGAGACAAAATTTACTCAAATCAAAACAACCCCATTTAATTGTCAACAATCTCAAAACCTATTTCCCGGTAAAAAAAGGAATATTTGGCAAAGTGATTGACCAAGTAAAAGCGGTTGATGATGTTAGTTTTGAAGTGTACCCTGGAGAAACTGTAGGGCTAGTGGGAGAATCTGGTTGTGGGAAAACCACTTTAGGGCGCACCATTTTAAGATTGGTAGAACCTACGGAAGGGGAAATCATTTTTGAAGGCAACAGGATCAATGAATTAAGTAAAGAAGCGATGAGAAAGCTTAGAAAAGATATTCAAATTATCTTTCAAGATCCTTATTCTTCACTTAACCCTAGAATGACCATTGGAGAAGCCATCATGGAACCCATGCGCATTCATAATGTACTTGACAATGATTTTGCACGCAGAAAACGCGTGATTGAATTATTAGAAACCGTAAATTTAAGCAAGTCGCAATTTATGCGTTACCCACACGAATTTTCTGGTGGTCAACGTCAACGTATTTGTATTGCAAGAGCTTTGGCACTCAATCCAAAATTCATTATTTGTGATGAATCGGTGTCGGCTTTAGATGTATCGGTACAAGCGCAAGTGCTTAATTTATTAAACCAACTGAAAGACGAATTTAACTTTACGTCTATCTTTATTTCACATGATTTGTCGGTGGTTAAATTCATGTCTGATAGAATTATTGTGATGAACAAAGGTAAAATTGAAGAAGTGGGTTATGCGGAGGACATCTACAAAAATCCACAATCTGAATATACCAAATCATTGATTAACGCCATTCCACAAAGCAATTTAGAAGAGATCTCAAAAGCAATGTGGAGACGTAAAGTAAAATAAACATTTTTTGTTTGGTGTTTTTTTTGCTGAATTGAATCGACTGAAGCAACATCATTGGCTTATTTTAAAGGAATATTTTAGTGTTTTATTCCTCCGTAATTTTATATTTTTAAACCCTTTTTTATGATCACTACTCAAAATTCCAAGACAGAATTAGGTCGCATTGGCGAAGAAAAAGCCATTCACTTTCTTAAAACCAAAGGTTACCACATCCTTGCTCAAAATTATCGTTACAGGAAAGATGAAATTGACATCATTGCCCAGCTAGGCAAATTGCTCGTTTTCATTGAAGTAAAAGCTAGGAAAAATAATTATTATGGCTATCCCGAAGAATTTGTCAATAAATCAAAGGCCAGCAATGTCATTCGCGCAGCCAATCACTATATCATCAGCCAAAACTGGGTATCGAAAATCAGGTTTGACATCATCGCCATCACGGGCAATGATTTGGTTCACTTTGAAGATGCTTTTTATTGATGAAAAAGCCAATGCTATTAACCAATGCTATTGACCAAAAAAGGCGAGTGAACACACCCGCCTTTTTGGTTAATATTGTATAAAAATGGGTAGAGTCATTACGATTTCCCCATCAGCAGCTACTAATGTTTGAAGTGTCTTACCCCTGTAGTAACCATGGCCATACCATGGGCATTACAATAATCGATAGACTCTTGGTCTTTGATAGAACCTCCAGGTTGAATTACCGCTTTGATACCGGCCAAATGTGCGATTTCAACACAGTCTGGAAATGGGAAAAAAGCATCTGAAGCCATTACGGCACCATTCAAATCAAAACCAAACTCTCTTGCTTTTTCTATGGCCTGACGCAAAGCATCAACCCTTGATGTTTGACCAACACCACTAGAAATCAAACGATTTTCTTTGGCGAGGATAATGGTATTTGATTTGGTATGTTTCACCAATTTATTGGCAAACAACAAGGCACGTACTTCCGCTTCTGTTGGCGCTACCGTCGTAACCGTTTTTAAGTCGCTTACAACCTCTGTTTTTAAATCTTTGTCTTGTTCAATTACACCGTGCAACAAGGTTTTGAATTGTTTTTTAGCAAAAGCAATTGGTTTTCTCTGTAATAATATTCTCGTTTTTTTGCTTTTCAATAATTCCAAAGCGTCCGCATCAAATGATGGTGCAATCAATACTTCAAAAAACAATTCATATATTTCTTTCGCAGTTTCTAAATCTACAGGACGGTTGGTAATAATTACCCCACCGAAAGCAGAAACAGGATCGCCAGCCAAAGCCGTTAAATACGCTTCTTTAGGAGATTGGGCAGAGGCTAATCCACATGCATTGTTGTGTTTTAAAATCGCATAAGTGGTGTCGGTAAATTCATCAATCAATGCTACGGCAGCGTCTACATCTAATAAATTATTGTAGGACAACTCCTTGCCATTTAATTTGGTAAATAACTTATCTAAATCACCATAGAATACGCCTTTTTGATGAGGATTTTCGCCATAACGAAGCACTTCTCCGTTTTGGAAACTTTGTTTAAATGAGGTGATGCTTTCGTCTTTATTGAACCAAGAAAAAATGGCACTGTCATAATGAGAAGTTACATCAAAGGCTTTCGCTGCGAATAAACGTCTGTCAGCAAGGTCAGTAGCGCATGCTTTTTCTTGTAATACCGCTAATAAAGCAGCGTATTGGTCACGAGAAGAGACAATCACCACATCTTGGAAATTTTTAGCCGCCGCACGAATCAAAGAAATACCACCAATATCAATTTTTTCTATAATATCTTCCTCTGCAGCGCCAGAAGCTACTGTGGCTTCGAAAGGATATAAGTCAACGATTACCAAATCAATTTCTGGAATGTCGTATTCGGCAATTTCAGATTTATCACTAGCATTTTCTCTTCTGTTCAAGATACCACCAAATACTTTTGGATGCAAGGTTTTTACCCTACCGCCTAAAATTGAAGGATAGCCAGTTAAGTCTTCCACAGCCACACAACTAGCCCCTTGTTCTTCCACAAAAGCTTGTGTACCACCAGTAGAATAAATAGTTACCCCATGCTCACTCAATAGTTTTACAATTGGTGCTAGGTTGTCTTTATAATAAACTGAAATTAAAGCCGATTTGATTTTTTTTGACATGATTGAAATGTATTGTTGGAATAATTTAATTCAGAAACGAATTGTAAATTTATTGATTTTTTAATAAATAAAGGCAAGAATAAACTTTAAATTCTACCTAGTGAAAGCATCCTACATAAATCACTTTGCCAAGGAGTACCAAAGCATTATTTCAAAAAAGGCACTAACAAGCACAACATTAGTAGCGCTCATTTACTTTGGCATACAAGGCAGGAGGCACAGGAGATTTAAAATCACTGATTTCAGGACTTGGTTTAACCCAATTTAAATGCCCCATTACCCAAGCATAGGCCAAGCCAAGCGCTAACATTCCAATAAAAATAAACATTTCAACCAAAGCAAACCAACCCCAAACGCCATTAGTCGCTTTGATCAAATCTTCCCGCCCAAATACGGTGGCCCATGGAAACAAAAACACCAATTCCACATCAAACAACACAAATATTAAGGCGACAATATAAAATCGTACATTAAAACGTACCCAAGTAGTTCCTATAGATTCTTCACCACACTCATAGGTGGCCAATTTTTCATCGTTGGGTTTTGACGGACGTAACAAACCTCCCATGAACAAGGTAATGGTTACAAACAGCACGGCCACTACTATAAACAATAGCACCATTCCATAATCCGAAACCCCTGAAGTCATTTGCATGGTCAATTCTTAAGGATACAAAAGTGCGGAATCAGATTCATTTTAGCAAACATTTTTTTGAGCATCCTCTAAGACAACTTTTATAGGCATAGCGCCGTAAAGACTTTCATTAAATTGTGCAATATTAATGGGTAATTAATTCTTATTATGTTAAAAAATTACTATTTAAGGCATTTAAACCAATGATGAATACAAAACAAAAAGTAGATATTTTAGTAGTAGGGCGGCAAGTTTAAGTGCTGCACATGAATTGATTCATAGAGGTTTTGAAGTAGAAGTATACGAACTCAAAGATATTCCAGGAGGAAAAGCAAGAAGTGTTTCTGTGCCCGACAGCGATGGTCGAAAAGATTTACAAGGAGAACATGGCTTCAGCGGCTGATTATGTAAAACCAACACCGATTTGGCAACCATGGAACGTCCCAATGAAGCGGCCAAAAGAGCCGTCAATTGTATTCTTGAGGCAAGCAATTCGAAAGCATACAAATGCGTTATTTATGAATTACATGAACCTGCAATATTCAGTGTATTTAGATGGCTCGATCAAAAACGATTTAAGAAAGGAATGCCATGGTCGCCCGAATTACCTTGGTGGCTAAAATCACTTCAATGGGCCAGGAACATCATATTTAACATAACAGGAAAGTAAGATCGTAAAAAAATAAGCGTCAAACTAGCGCATCACCATAACGACAACACCAATGGCACTCTTATTCGATAGTTTCGACACATGGAAGTTGCATTGCGAAAGCAATAACATGCCACTTTATGTTCCGGTTTTGGAATATGAAATCGCCCTTAAAGGAAAAACTGAAGCCGAAATCTGGAAAGGAATGGAAACGGCTTATACGGTGATGAAAGAAGCGATTCATACTGGCTTGACCCAAGACATGACTTCTAGAAGTGGAATGGTTAAAAACACCGGGAAAAAAGTACAGCAAACCAGCAAAGTCGTTTTATCCAAAGAATTTCAAACACTCATTGCCACCACCATCGCTGCCAAAGAAGTAAACTCATGCATGGGCCGAATAGTGGCAGCACCCACCGCAGGCGCCTCAGGGATTATGCCAGGCATATTAGTGAACCTACAAAACATTCACCAATTAAGTGAACAAAAAATCCTAGAAGGCCTTTTGGTTGCCGCAGGTATTGGCTTAATTATTCAGCAAAACGCCTCCATTGCAGGAGCCATAGGCGGTTGTCAGGCAGAAACAGGAAGTGCCGCTGCGATGGGTGCAGGTGCCATCGTCTATTGTTTAGGCGGCACCATCACCCAAGTATTCAATGCCGTAGCCATCACCATTCAATGCACCTTAGGACTTGTTTGCGACCCCGTGGCAGGATTAGTGGAAGTGCCTTGTATCGTCAGAAATGCGAGTGCTGTTGCCATTGCCTTTAGCGCTGCACAAATTGCTATTGCAGATGGAGATCCTGTAATTCCAGTAGATGAATGCATCATCGCCATGGGAGAAGTAGGCCAGAGCATGGAAAGTAAATACAAAGAAACCGCTTTAGGAGGCTTGGCGGCTACCCCAACGGCGAAAGCCATCGCCAAAAAAGTACATAAAAGATAAATGACTACGCTAAGTCTTGGATATAATTGGCTACACGTTCCATCAACCACATGGGCGTAGAAGTGGCGCCACAGATGCCAACTTTATCGTCGGCATCAAACCATGTTGTATCAATTTCAGCTTCGTTTTCCACAAAATAACTGCGTTCATTATTGGCCTTACAAACACTGTATAAAGCTTTTCCATTCGAACTCTTCTTGCCACTCACAAAAATGATGACATCTTGCTCCATTGAAAACTTGGTCAATTGAGGTTCACGGTTAGAAACCTGCCTACAAATACTATCATTGGCATCGAAAGTTGCTTCTGGTTCATTTTCAGGGGCATGTTGCTTAATTTTTTCTTCTATTAATGCTTTAATTTTATAAAAACCTGCCGTGCTTTTGGTGGTTTGGCTAAACAAAGTAACGGGTCTTGTAAAATCTATTTTATCCAACTCTTCTGCAGAAGTAATGATGATGGCTTCGTCATTGGTTTGACCGGTTAAACCAATCACTTCAGCATGACCATGCTGGCCATATATGACAATTTGCCCTTTCACTTCTGCTAATTTATCATAGGCATGTTTCACCCTATTTTGAAGTTTTAATACCACAGGACAGGAGGCATCAATCAATTCGATGTTATTTTCTAAGGCAATTTGATACGTAGCAGGAGGTTCGCCATGGGCACGAATCAAAACCTTACAATCGCTAAGCTTTTTAAATTCTTCAAAATCAATAATTCTAAGGCCTTTGGCATGAAGTCTTTCTACCTCCATGCTATTGTGTACAATATCGCCCAAACAAAACAAGGTATTACCCCCTTCCATTTCGTCTTCAGCCATTTGTATGGCAAATTCAACCCCAAAACAATAGCCTGAATTTTTATCAATGGTAACCATCATCCTATGAAATATTTTGGGTTAATTGGTGAAATTTGGT
>JBEAZU010000082.1:0-2730 GCA_041169945.1 Bacteroidota bacterium | reverse complement strand
GGTATATTTATAGGTAAATATAGTGCCTATAAATATGCTCACTGTTTTTTGTGTCGAATATTTGTTTTTTAAAGCTTTAGGTGATTAGGGATTTTTATTCGGATTGCCTATGAGCTCTTTTTTCTGTTTTAGGAAAGATTAGAAAATACTTGAATATAAATGCGTTGGGCTATATTTTTTGTTATTTATTCTAATAGATTTTTGTCAATGGAAAGAGGACATTATTTAAGCATAATTCTGAAATTTAATAAAACAAAAGCGATCAAATTATCCATGATTAATCCTCTTACACCATTTAAAATAAACTATTTTAGGTATAAAAGGTTTTAAAAAAGGTCGAAATATTAGTGAAAATATTTCGACCTTTTACAATGATTTCAATTATGATAACAATGCATTGATTGCTCTTACTCCATCAGCACTTTCTGCAAATTTAGCTTTTTCAGCAGCATCTAATTCTATCTCAACTATTTTTTCTATACCATTTTTCCCAATAATACATGGTACTCCAATAGCGATATCAGATTGACCATATTCTCCTTCAAGAAATGCACAGCAAGGGAACATTTTTTGAGAATCAGTTGCAATCGCATGAACCATCGCGCAAACTGCTGCGCCTGGAGCGTACCATGCACTTGTACCTAAATAAGACGTTAGTGTTGCTCCTCCAACCATTGTTGCTTTCGCTATTTCTTCTAGTTTTTCAGCGGATAAAAATTCTGATACTCTTACTGAATTTCTTGATGCTAAGCGTGTTAAGGGTAGCATGCCTGTGTCGCTATGACCAGCGATTACCATACCGCTAATGTCAGATTGAGGACAATTTAAAGCCTCCGCTAATCTGTATTTAAAACGAGCACTATCCAATGCACCACCCATTCCTATAATTCTATTTTTAGGAAGGTTAGTAGATTTGTGCGCTAAATAAGTCATTGTGTCCATTGGATTACTTACCACAATGATGATAACATTTGGAGAATGTTTAACAAGGTTTTCAGTTACAGACTTAACAATTCCTGCATTAATACCAATTAATTCTTCTCTTGTCATTCCTGGTTTACGAGGAATACCACTTGTGATTACGGCAACATCAGAACCAGCCGTTTTAGCATAATCTCCAGTTGTTCCAGTGATTTGGGTGTCAAAACCTAATAAAGAAGCTGTTTGCATTAGGTCCATTGCTTTTCCTTCAGCAAAATTTTCTTTAATATCAATAATTACTACTTCAGCAGCAAAATTAGAAATTGCAATATATTCTGCACAGCTAGCTCCAACTGCACCTGCACCTACTACGGTTACTTTCATTGTATTATATCTATTTAAATTTGAATATTCTTGATTCTACAAATTTATAATTTTGTATGAATTAATGAAATCGATTTACAAAAAATCATCTTTATAATGATAATAATTTCTTTTTTTGTTGATTGAAATGTAAGTTTTATGTTTCTACCTATAGCAAATAGCATTATTGGGTTTGGCAATGGATAGATTAATGGATGTATCTTTTCATTAATCAATATACCGTTTCACTATTTCGCCATAGGCATCTATTCTTCTGTCTCTTAAAAATGGCCACCATCGGCGTACATTTTCACTTCTTTGTAAATCTATTTCAATAACTACTTCCTCTTCAGTGTCTGAAGAAGAGGTGTGTGTCAACTCTCCTTGTGGACCTGCCACAAAAGAATTTCCCCAAAATTGAATACCATTGGTTTGGGCGGATGGATCAGCTTCATGGCCAACCCTGTTGACACTGATGACCGGTAAACCATTGGCCACAGCATGCCCTCTTTGCGAAATGATCCAAGCATTTTGTTGACGTATTTTTTCGTCTTCAGGGTCGCTGCTTTCCCATCCGATGGCTGTAGGATAAATCAAGAGGTCTGCACCTCTTAAAGCCATCAATCGTGCTGCTTCAGGATACCATTGGTCCCAACAAACCAGTACGCCCAACTTGCCTACACTAGTGGATATGGGTTCAAACCCTAAATCCCCCGGGGTAAAATAAAACTTTTCATAATATGCTGGGTCATCAGGGATGTGCATTTTTCTGTATTTTCCGGCAATGGTACCATCTTTTTCAAACACGACTGCTGTGTTGTGGTATAGGCCTGCAGCACGTTTTTCAAATAATGAGGTAACGATCACGACCTTGTTTTCTTTGGCTACTTTACCAAATAATTCAGTTGACGGTCCCGGAATTGTTTCTGCTTGGTCAAATACGTTTACGTTCTCGGTTTGGCAAAAATACAAGCCATTATGTAATTCTTGTAATACGATTAGCTCCGCTCCTTTGGCCGCCAGGTCTTTGATTTTAGCAACTAATTTGTCAATGTTGTTTTGACTATTCTCCGTATTGCTTTGTTGTATAATTCCGACTTTGAGATTCGATTTTGTCATCTTACTATTAATTTTTTCTCTATTATTTTTTTTATGATGCATCCAATTCAAACCTTAACCTATCTTCTTCTAATAGTTGTTTGAGCGCTTCTTCCTTAGGTAAATATAACATGTATTTGCTTGAGAAAAGATTGTTCTTATCATTTAAGACAGAATATTTAACAATCGCTTCATCTTTTTCTGAACATAGTAATAGTCCAATCGTTGGATTATCTCCTTCGTTTCGTTTTAGGTCGTCGTACATTCGAACATACATATCCAATTGCCCGATATCCTGATGCGTCATCGCTTCGGTTTTCAACTCTATAATTACAAAACATTTTAGGA
>JBEAZU010000081.1:0-13916 GCA_041169945.1 Bacteroidota bacterium | reverse complement strand
GCTGCGCTGACTTATAAATTTGGTCCACTAAATGTTCGTCCTCTGACGATACGATTTGATGTGCCACTGTTCTTGAATGGTACGCCTGCCAATGCGCCTGATTATGTGCAATACCGTTACTTGATTGGTATCAATAGAGCGTTTTAAGGTATTTTGCTTAGTTTTCGTTGGTTAGTTGCAGCAATTGGAATGTGCCCAATGGTAGCATACATTGAAGTGTATGGGTAAATAATCTTTTGCTGCCCCAGATTAGTTTACCAAATATTTTTCACACCATTTTTTTGGCAGTGCTTTGGTGATTTTTACAATCAAAAAAGTCATTGCAAAAGCAAAGCACATCCTGAACATGAAAACGCCAGAATAATGAGCACCAATTGACATCATTAAAATACTGTCTTCAATTAAGCTATGGCATAATCCCATCAACGTCATGGCATAAAAAACTTCCATTTTGGGTAATTGTTGTTCTTCAGAGGCTTTGATAATTAAAGCGCCACCATACAATATGCCAAGTGTAGAACCAATAACGGTAATAGGAATTACTGCTTTTGAGATACCTAAAACGCCTAAAATGGGTTTGAGTGTATTGCTTAATAAGGTAATAAAGCCAATGGCATGCAGCAATTTCATGAAGCTAATTAAAGCAAAAATATAGAGCGTTATTTTGCCATAGCGCTCGGCTTCCCCCAACAGCCAGCCACTTAAACTGGTATCGGTAATGGGTTTAATTAATTGGGTAGTCATAATGGCTTCTTCTTGCAAGGTGCCGGTAAGGCTATACATGGTATGTAATAAAAAACCAGAGAAGAAAGCAAATAAAAACCTGATCAAAAACATGGCTACAAAGTTTACGCCTGCTTTTTGTGCTACCCTCAATTCTACCGGAAGGGTATGCGCCACCAACATCAAGGCACACATAATGGTGATTTGTGCCGTGGAATAATGGTGATGTGCGAGTAAGGAAAAATAGGTCAACATGCCGCCATAAATATTGGTAAGCATGGTGGTGGCCCATACCAAACCCATTTCTCCCGGCAAGCCTATGCATCGCATCAAAGGAGATAAGGCTTTGCCTATGTATTGTATCAATTCAAAGTATTCCAAAAGTTTTACCAAAATAGAAACCGGAATCATGATTTTAAACAAGTTAATGGCAGTTTTGTAGGTGTCTGTCACCAATTGCTGAAGAAGATTGTATAGGGTTCTGAAATACATGGAAGGATAGCTAAGGCAACAAAAATAGTGATTTTAATTTGAATGCAGTTGAAATATTAGCGGATTAGCCATTGAATTGTTTTCGAAAACAATGCTAAGAAATATAATTGGAGTAGCATATTTTAGCTTTATTTTCTGTATTTTAGCCCATCGATAGCAGGTTTGTATATGGTTAAAAATGCATTTAATAATGGTTCACGTTTTTATAAGCCCCTTTTAATATGGTGTTTGTCATTTGCATTCTTATTAGGACCTGCCTATAATTTATTTTTGAGCTACGATTACAAATCAAATCCCGATTGCCTTACGTATTTGGCTATTGCCAAGGGTGATTTTGCTAACCAAAATTTGGTGCGAAAATACAGGGTTGTGGTTCCTTTTATGGCCAAAGGCATTGCCATGCCGATAGAAAAAGTGTACCGTCATTTATGGCCTCTTAGAGTGGATAATGATAATGGACCGCTCAGGTTAGGTTTTTTGTTGGTTAATTTGAGTTTGATGTCGTTTGTAGGGGTATTGATTTTTTACTTGTTAAAAGCATATCGCCTTAGCAATGAAATCGCCATTTTCGTTACTTTAATCGTATTGCTTGGCGGACGATGGGGTAATTTGTTTGCAGCTATTCCGATTACAGATAGTTTGTATATGTTGTTGATTACGTTGAGTTTATATGCAATTAAAGTCGATAAGTTTCACTATTTAATTCCTTGTCTTCTTTTGGGTACCATGGCCAAGGAGGCTTATATTATGTTGATTCCTTACCTGTTTTTTGTATCGAATTTTCCAAAAGTAAAATTGTTGGCATATACCATGCTTGGACTTGCCTTCACCTACTTCTGCAGGTATTATATTGACGCCTTAGATCCTCAAATGGATATGCTTAAAAGTGTTCAGGCCGATATCAGTCATTTCGATAATATCATGGCAAGTGTACTCAGGGTTTGTAGTGTAAGAGGAATTGGTGAAATGAATACCTTATTTGGGGTGTTTACTTTTGTGTTTTTAGCGGGATGTTGGGGAGGAAAGAAGGCCATTCTTACCTGGTTAAGGGGTGTTGATGTATTGATTTGGCTATTGTTGCCCATCGCTTTGGTACATGCCATGTTGTCAACAGAAGTATCTAGGATGATGTATTTGTTTGCGGCTCCTTTGGCTGTCATCATGGGATTAATTATTCGTAATCATCCATTGTTTGTAAAGCTTAGTCAATTTATCCAACATCCTAAACAAGCCTGATGAAAATAGCCTTTCTTGTACCATATCCTGCCGGTGAAGCGCCTTCTCAAAGGTTTCGTTTTGAACAATATTTTGATTTATTGGAACAAAAAAATATAGCCTACCAAGTCTATTCTTTTTTGGATCAAAAGACTTGGGAAATACTTTATAAACCAGGACATGCTTTTGCAAAAATAACGGGTATTGTGTTGGGTTTTATGAGACGATTTTTATTGCTGTTTCAATTGTCATCTGTCGATTTTGTTTTTATTCATAGAGAAATAACTCCTATTGGTCCTCCAATTTTTGAATGGATTATTGCTAAAATACTTCGTAAAAAAATAATATATGACTTTGATGATGCCATCTGGATTCCTAATACTTCCGCAAATAATATGGTGGTGGCGGGTATTAAATGGCATGCCAAGGTTGGCAATATTTGTGCTTGGGCGCACAAGGTAAGTGTTGGGAATGCTTTTTTGCGCAATTATGCGCTGCAATTTAACGAGGAGGTATACTACAATCCAACCACGATTGATACGGTAAACCTGCATTGCCAGCTGTCAAATCATGACATTGAAAAACCCGTGATTGGTTGGACTGGTTCTCATTCAACGATGGTCTATTTAGCCGATATTGTACCTGTAATTGCGGAGTTGTCGCAGGAATTTGATTTTGATTTTGTGGTAATCTCCAACAAAGCACCTGATTTTAAGCTTGAAAATTTAAAGTTTATCCCTTGGTGCAAAGCCACAGAAATACGTGATTTAGCCACGTTAAATATTGGCATCATGCCTTTGACTAACGACGCCTGGGCCAATGGAAAATGTGGTTTCAAAGCCTTGCAATACATGGCATTGGGGATTCCTGCCTTGGTTTCTCCAGTAGGGGTAAATGAAGAAATCGTTAGCAATGATTTCAATGGTTTTGTTTGTTCTTCTCCTTCCGATTGGAAAAATGCTTTAGAATCCTTGTTGTTGTCGGCAGCCAATCGCAAACGTTTGGGCGTAAATGCGAGACAATTTATTGAAGAAAAATATTCGGTATTATCCAATGAAAATAATTTTTTGAGTCTTTTTACTAAATAATCTTTTGTGTTTTGTATTTTTGGGAAAATAATATTCCGATGAAGCCCGTAATTAAGTTAGATGCCATAGATAGAAAAATACTGGAATTTTTGCAGTTAGATTCTAATATTACCAATGCTCAATTGGCAAAAGAAGTAGGTTTGTCGCCAGCGCCAACTTTAGAGCGTGTCAAGAAATTGGAACAGTCTGGTTTGATCAAATCTTACCATGCAGAATTAGATACAGACAAACTAGGCTTAGGGGTTGGGATTTTTATTTTAGTGTCTTTGTCGAGTCATAAAATGAATCAAATTTTAACCTTCGTTGAAAAAATAAATGCCATCAGAGAGGTCATAGAATGCCATCATATTACAGGCTCTGGAGATTTTCTATTGAAAGTATTGACCACCGATATTTCCTCTTACCAAACTTTAATTTTGGATAAATTAAGTCAGATTGAAGAAATTGGCAATATGAAGTCTATGGTGATTTTATCTAGCTTCAAAGATGCTAAAGTAATGCCTATTCCTTGATGTAATTTAAATTGATGACTCAAGTACCAATCATACAAGGATTTGTACTTGAGTCATCTTATGTCTTCAATGCTTAGGCAAAAGCAGGAATACCAGTGATTTCATTTCCTAATATCAATAAATGAATATCATGGGTTCCTTCATAAGTAACGACAGATTCAAGGTTCATCATGTGACGCATGATGGGGTATTCGCCGGTAATACCCATCGCCCCAAGAATTTGTCGGGCTTCTCTGGCTACTTCTAAGGCTAAGGCTACGTTATTTCTTTTGGCCAAAGAGATTTGAGTGGTACTTGCTTTTCCTTCGTTTTTTAACATCCCTAAACGCCAACAAAGCAATTGGGCTTTGGTGATTTCGGTTAACATTTCGGCCAGTTTCTTTTGTACCAATTGAAATGAGGCAATAGGTTTGTTAAACTGAATGCGTTGTAATGCGTATTTTTTTGCCACATCATAACATTCCATGGCTGCACCCAAGGCGCCCCAAGCGATTCCATATCTTGCAGAATCCAAACACATCAAGGGTGCACCTAAGCCACTTTTACCTGGCAGTAAGTTTTCTTTGGGTACCTTTACATTGTCAAAAACCAATTCCCCTGTGATGCTCGCTCTCAAAGACCATTTGTTATGCGTTGTTGGTGTGCTGAAACCTTCCATGCCACGTTCTACAATAAGCCCATGAATCCTGCCGGCTTCATCTTTTGCCCAAACAACCGCAATATCGGCCAAAGGAGCATTTGAGATCCACATTTTTGCCCCATTGAGTAAATAATGATCCCCTTTGTCTTCGAAATGGGTAATCATGCCACTTGGATTGGAACCATGGTCGGGTTCTGTAAGGCCAAAGCAACCCAACAAATCACCGGAGGCTAATTTGGGTAAGTACTTGTTTTTTTGTGCTTCGCTGCCAAAAGTATAAATGGGATACATTACCAAGGAACCTTGCACCGAAGCGGTAGAGCGCATGCCCGAATCACCTCGTTCTAATTCCTGCATCATGATGCCATATGACATATAATCTAAGCCTCCACCACCATATTGGTTGGAAACAAAGGGACCGAAGGCGCCTATATCTCCAAATTTTTTAACAATATGTGAAGGAAATGCTGCTTTTTGACAGCAATCTTCTATGATAGGTTTGATTTCTTTATTGACAAAATCGCGCATGGTGCTGCGGATTAATTTTTGTTCATCAGTAAGTAAATCATCGATGTTATAAAAGTCTGGTGATTCAAATTTATCGATTGCCATGGTTGAAATTTTGATTTGGTTGAATTTAATCTCAAATTTACGAAACGAATTTAAGCTTTTTTTGTTGAGCCATACCATGAATAATATCGAATCTGACGAACAACTTGCTGCAATTATTCTGAAATTAAAGAATAAATTTGAGGCTGATGGGCAAGATCTTAACTCATATCTCGATGGATTGAGTCATAATCAGTACCTTAACTATTGGGATTATATTCATTTGGATACTTTATTAAGTTTACAAAAACCAAAAACAAATTTTCCAGATGAGTTTGTTTTTGTGGTATACCACCAAATTGCAGAGCTTTATTTTAAGTTAATTTTGTTCGATATCAATCAAATTGTAGCAGAACAATCTATTTCTAGTGTGTTTTTATTGGAAAAAATGGAGCGCATTAATCATTATTTTAACCAATTGTTAATTTCTTTTGAGCATATCATAGGCTCCATCAGTAAAAGTCAATTTGGCCAGTTTCGTACCAGTTTAATGCCTGCGAGCGGTTTCCAATCGGCACAGTTTAGGGAAATTGAATTAAATGCTACCCCAATAGCCAATCTTTTATATAAAGATGCCAATACTACCCTTGATTTGACCGGATTGTACGAACAGTTGTATTGGAAAAAGGGATCAATTGATACCAAAACGGGTAAAAAAACATTGACTTTACTTCAGTTTGAAGAAAAATACGATAGCTATTTATTAGGGATTGCCAGCCAATTTCAAAAGCAAAATTTGTGGACAGTTTTCTCGAAATTACAGCAAACCTCCACCATTCCGTCGGCATTAATCGAGGCCTATAAAGCGTTTGATTTGAATATGAATGTGCATTGGGCATTGATCCATTTTAAAGCTGCCGTAAAACATTTAAGTAAAAAACCCGTGGATATGGTGTCTACTGGAGGAACCAATTGGCAAGCGTATTTGCCTCCAAGATTTCAGAAAATAGTTTTCTTCCCCGAATTATGGACCGAAGAAGACAAGCAAAATTGGGGCAAAGCATTTATTGAGTCTGCCATAGCTGCATCATAGAAACCCAATTGTTGCAATCTTTTAGTTTCGTAAGGTGCTATAAACGGGAGACCGTATGCAAATATTAGGATAGATATTGACAATTGAGGTCATTGGGTAACGCATTATTTTTTATTGGTATTGAATAAAACTTAAACCTTACTTATAAACTTAATTATTGCTCAGGGCAAACGCATTAAAATAATTGAATAAATTGAGAACATAGCGTTATATATTCGTGAAAATTCGCCAAATCAGTATCATCTGCGTGCCATTTATTTATTCTTTTAAAGCATAAATAAAAATTGAACACAGTTGGAGCAGATTGTGTGCGGATAAACGCTGATTATGCCTCTTTGTCCCTTCTATTCATTCAAATAAAACCACTATTTAAATGCGTTTGCCCTGAATTAAAGCTTACTTTTCTTTTCTAAATCACTGTTTTTTATCAAATTGCAATACCTACAGGTTTTAATAATTTAAGAAATTGAGAAGAGTCGTTTCTTTGCTGGTACTCACCTTTTGTCTTCTTTTTTTAGAAGAGCATTTGTATGCCCAAAATATCAAAAAACAAGTGTGGTATGATCTTGCCAAAACACAACTCAAAGAAGAATATTTTTTAAATCATAAAAATAAAAAAACGATTGATGGCTTATTTACCTCTTTTTACTTGAATGGCAATGTGAAAATGAAGGGCTATTTTGTGCAAAATCAACACCATGGTTGGTGGGAGTTTTATTATGAAAATGGCCATAAGAAATCAGAAGGTTATTATGCCAAGAATTTGCCAGAAGGGATTTGGAAATATTATTATGAAAACCAAAACCTGCAAATGCAAGGGAAATTATGGGGAGGGAAAAAAGACAGTACCTGGACTTTTTACTATGAAGACCAACAAATAAAATCGATTGGCGATTATGACAAAGGTGAAATCACCGGACAGTGGAAATATTTTTATGAAGATGGTAAAATAAAAGGTGATGCTTTGCTCGTAAATAATTCGGGCTGGTATCGTGAATATTTTGTCGATGGGCAACTTAAAATGGAAGGCTTACTCCAAGCCGGCTTAAGTGACAGCACTTGGTTCTATTACCACGAAAATGGTGTTTTGAAAGCGCAAGGCACTGAAAAGTTGGGCTTAAAAGAGGGCTTTTGGATGTATTACCATGACAATAAGGTGGTTGCTGCCCAAGGAAATTATGTGAATGGTGTGCAAGTAGGTAGTTGGAAATATTATTATCCCAATAGTCAATTGAGTTCTCAAGGTGAAATGGCTGCTGGTAGAAAAGATGGAAGGTGGCTTTCCTATTATGAAATCGGTAATTTGAAAGGGGAAAGCACTTTTAATAATGGCGATGGACCTTACAAAGAATATTTCCCTAATGGGAAAATGAGAATTGAAGGTTTTGTGAAACAAGAAAAAAACCATGGTCAATGGAAATATTATTATGATAATGGTGCCTTAGAAGCCAAATGTGATTTTATTGATGGAGAAGGATGGTATACGGGCTATTTCCCTAATGGAAAATTAAGGATGGAGGGTAAAATTAAGGATGGAAATAAAATTGGGTCATGGAAACTGTATGATGATGATGAAGCTTTGGCAGGGTATTATAAAACGTATTACGACAAAGAAGCTGAAAAAATTGTTGGCGATAACATCAATATTAAAGATACCGTTGTTTTGAAAATAAGCCCTAAAAAAGACCTAGACGTGGTGCAAAAAAAGAAAAAAAGAAAGCCAACCCGTTTTTTTAATCCTTCGCTCAATCAGTACAATACCACTATTTTAAGTTGTAATCCTGCCGCATTGATGCGAGGGTCTTTACCTGTATATGTAGAATACTATATGGAAGAAAAAATGGGTTTAGAACTCAATTATACCATTTATAGAATTCCTTTTTTTGGTAATCCCGAATCGCAAGGCACCGATAAACTATTCAGTACTGGCTTTGCATTGGGTTTAAAACAGCGGTTTTATAAAAAAATGAGTAGTTATGGCATGCTCTATTATGGTCATGAATTAAAATACCAAGAACTTCAATATACGGCTTATGTCAATTCATTATCAGCAAACATTAATTTACTTTCTGCTGATGCCAATGTCTATCAATACACATTTCAAATTGGTGACCGTCTATTAAAGGCTACCGATAAACCTGGTTTTACCATGGATATTTTTGTAGGATTAGGTGTCGGAATGAAACAATACAGCGAACAATTAGATGGTCAAACAAAATCTTCTAATTTGTTTAGTGGGGTAAGAAAATCAGGTTTTTTTATTCCTGTTCAATTGGGTTTTAGCTTTGGGTATATTTTATAGACATATGCTTATGTATCACCTTCAACATGATTTAATGTAGCGCAATGGTAAATATTTATACGGATGGTTCTTCAAGAGGTAATCCTGGTCCTGGTGGTTATGGTACCATATTGACTTTTGGTCCCCACCGCAAAGAAATGAGTGAGGGCTTTGTCAGAACTACCAATAATAGAATGGAGTTGCTCGCGGTGATTATTGGCTTAGAAACCTTGAAAGGGGAAGGGGTTGAGGTAACAATATATTCAGATTCTAAATACGTTGTTGATTCAGTAGAGAAAGGTTGGATTTGGGCTTGGCTTAAAAAAGCGTTTAAAGACAAAAAAAATGAAGATTTGTGGCGACGATTTATTGCCATTTACCGAAAACATAAAGTTAAATTCATTTGGATAAGGGGGCATAATGGCCATCCTGAAAATGAACGATGTGATGAATTAGCCGTAGCCAGTGCCACGGGTGGAAATCTAAAAGTAGATGTCGGTTATGATGGTTAAATTTTATACGATGTATTTTGTGAGGATAAGGTTTTGTACCATGTGATAAGCCATCATAAGTTGGTTTTATGATTGAGGTCACTGCTAAATTCTAAATTTAAAATTCAAAATTTAAAATTCAAAAATCAAAATCACTATATTCGTAACATAAATTAATGGAATTTTATGCTGTTAATTTTAATTCAATTAAAGTATTATATAAATGAATTATACCCCAGAAGATATCATCAAAGCACTTTCGACGGTTCAAGAACCTGATTTAAAACAGGATTTAGTAAGTTTGAATATGATCAAAGATGTTGTTGTTGAGCATGATAACGTAAGTTTTACGGTCATACTTACTACACCTGCTTGTCCACTTAAAGAACTGATTCGCAAAAGTTGTATTGATGCTGTGCACGAACATGTGTCTGCTCAATTAAAGGTGACTGTCAATTTAACCGCTGAAGTATCTACCGGAAGACTTGGGGCACCAGTTTTGCCAGGGGTAAAAAATATTATAGCCATTGCTTCTGGTAAAGGGGGAGTGGGCAAATCTACTGTCACCTCAAACTTGGCTTTGGCTTTGGCTAAAAGTGGCGCAAAGGTAGGTTTGATAGATGCCGATATTTCTGGTCCTTCTGTGCCAGTGATGTTTGGGGTTGAAGATGAAAAACCAACCATGGAAGTTATTGATGGAAAAAATTATATTGTACCTGTGGAGAAATATGGTATCAAAATGATTTCTATCGGTTTTTTAGCGCCCTCTGAAGGTGCCGTGGTATGGAGAGGGCCTATGGCCAGTTCGGCTTTACGCCAATTTATTGGAGATTGTAAATGGGATGAGTTAGATTATTTATTAATTGATATGCCTCCTGGGACAAGCGATATCCACTTAACGTTGGTACAAACGGTTCCTGTGACTGGGGTAATTATTGTCACTACTCCTCAAAAAGTTGCTTTGGCTGATGCCTCCAAAGGTTTGTCGATGTTTCAACAGCCACAAATTAATGTTCCTATCTTAGGGGTGGTTGAAAATATGGCTTATTTTACGCCAGAAGAATTGCCAGATAATAAGTATTATATTTTTGGAAAAGATGGTGGAAAGGCATTGGCTGAGGCTTATGGTGTGCATTATTTAGGTCAAATTCCTTTGGTACAAAGCATTAGAGAATGTGGTGATGCAGGTCGCCCTATTGTGTTGGATGACAATGTCACTTCTCATGCTTTTCAAGATTTGGCCGAGGCTGTAGCGCAACAAATAGCCATTAGAAATGCCACACAAGACAAGACAAAGAAAGTAGATATTAAAGTATAAGTCATGGAAGCAAATATTGAAATAAATCAACCTCTAATGGCTAGGGTAGAAGAGGCCCTCAATGGTGTGAGGCCTTATATGGAAGCCGATGGTGGCAATATTAAATTAATTGAAATATCAGAAGACGGTGTGGTGAAAGTTGAATTAACAGGGGCTTGTGGCTCTTGTAGGATGTCGGCCATGACCATGAAAGCTGGAGTAGAAGAAGCCATCAAAAAAGCGGTTCCTGAAATTACTGCTGTTGTTGCCGTGAACCTTACCGCCCTAGATGATCCTAATGCCACCAATCCTTGGTAAATTGTAATTGATTTCATCCATAAATAAAAAAAACACCCTTTTACTTGCTGTAATAGGGTGTTTTTTTGTGTTTAATGCTATTCTTGTGTTAGGGTCTTTACTACATTAATGCTTTGTGGCAATATTAGGCTAACAGGCATAATCGTATCGTACTTAGCAAATGAACTTAAAAATTTGCCCTCAACGTTAAACTTACATTACGTCCCGGAGCACTTATGCCAGAGGCAAAAAGCCGATAATGGGTATCTAACATATTGTCTAGGGCAACTTGTACTTGTAGCGTTTCATTAAAATGATATGCTCCCCTAATATTATAAGTTATCCAGCCTGGGGTATATCCAAAAGTGGTATTTGCCGAATATACCTGATTGTCTTCTCCTTGTAAATTGTAATCTTTACTGATTTTTGCGTCATTGTACAATGCCCAAACTTCTCCTTTAAACCTTTTGATTTTTACGACCACGCTTGTTCTTCCAAAAAGTGGCGCAATATGGTCTAATGGATAATCTGTAGAATCTGTTTTTATCCTGCCATACGTGTAATTTAAAGAGGAGGTGAGCGAAAGGAAACTGGTGATGTCAGCAGAAACACCTGCACTATAACCTGTAATCATGGCAGTTTGAGCATTTATGTTTGAACTTACTTTGCTCATTGTGCCTTGGTATAAAATGCTGTCTTGCCCGTTAAATTGATTCGGACCAGTGGTAATGGCATCTGCAATCCAGGTATTGTATCCTGTGAAATCTAATTTGATTTTTTTAGCGAATACTTTGGAGACACTCAACTCTACATTGTAATTGTATTCTGGTTTTAAATTAGCATTAGGAACAATAATTTTACCTGCGGTAGATTCAAATACCTTTGACATATCATCAACGTTGGGTGCCCTAAACCCTGAAGAACCTACCGTAGAAAATCGCCAGTCTTTACCAGGTAGAAATACCAATCCAATATTACCATTCAATGCGGAAGCGTTTTGAGTGACTGTTGCAAATGGAAGATTTAATCCAGATATGCCGTTAAACTTAGCATTCAATTCATAATTACTCCACCTGATTCCTTCAGTAATAATAAACTTTTTAGAAATTTCAACTGCATGAGAAAGGTAGATGCCAAGGCTACTCATTTTTGATCCACCGTCTGGATACCTGGTGTCTAATATAGTGGTAGCACCTGTTGAGATATTGTACCTGTTTGCTGTAGAGGTAACCTTGTTGGTAATTCTTTCGGCTCCATACCTGATTTCATGTTTGCCAATATTTTTGTTGAAATCGATGTTAATGGAATTTACTTTAACATTTTCGATTCTTGAATCCCTGTTTGCACTTCCAAAGTTACGAGAAACCCTACTTTCATCAATATCTTGAAAAGCATAAATTAGCCTCACTTTGTCAAAAAAGGTGGTGTTTTCAGGACTATATTCCATTGTATACGAGCTTAATAGCCTGTTTTGTGGACCGTAATACCATTCCGCAGACTTTAAGCCTGTACCTTTTGGGTCTGTTAACCTGTCATAACGGTTGATATTGCCCGATGTAGCATATTGCAGGTTGGCAATGTGGGTAAGCTTTCCTGTTTTTACCATTATTTTTTGCAAAAAGTCTTGTTGGTCATAGCCTGTTCCTACTTGTAAATTGGGGTCACTATTGCTTATTAAAGAATCTTTGCCATTGATGCGTTGGGCATAATTTGATCTTTTCCCCCAATCCCCATAAGTGGTATCATGCTTGGTACCACTCCTCAAATCTCCAAAATTATTGTTGGTAAAACTTGTAAGAGTAGCGATGTTTTTATGCCCAAGATGGAGGTTAAAGTGATAGGTTTCTTCTTTGTTGGCAGTACTTATCCTGTAAAAACTACCTCCGCTAGATTGTAATTCGCCATTGTTAGAAAACTTAGGGTTTTTGGTACGAAAATGCATTACCCCTCCAAGGGCATCAGAGCCATACATCACAGAGCCAGGACCATAAATCACTTCCACTCGTTCTAACATATTATTGTCGAGGGTAATGATGTTTTGAAGGTGACCACCTCTGTATATGGCATTGTTCATTCGTACGCCATCTACAACAATCAACACTTTATTGGCTTCATAACCTCTTATAATGGGACTCCCTCCACCCAATTGACTTTTTTGAACAAACACATTACCCGTTTGTAATAATACATCGCCTGCATTTTGGGCATTCATATATTCCATATCTCTTGATTTGATAATCATGGTTTGTTGCGGAACTTCGCTTTGCTTTTCTTCAAATTTACTGGCTGAAACTACTACTTCTTCGGTACTGTAAGACGATTCTGTAAGGTAAATTTTTGGATTGGTAGTTAAGCTGTTTGTTGGTACTATGAGTGGTTCGTAGCCAAGAAAGTTAATGGTGATGTTGGTGCTTTTTTGAACCTTACGGTAGTCAAAAACACCTTTTTCATTCGATGTGATTTTACTGCTGTCATCAAGGGTGATTGTTGCCATAGGCAAAATTTCCAAACTCGATTTGTCAATTATTTTTATGCTTTGTGCCAGAACTAAAGAGGTTCCAAAAATTATGGCAAGAAGGGGAATGATTCGTTTTAACATGCTTGTGATTATAAACTTTAATACATTGAAAAATAGATTTTTGTGCTTAAAAATCGCTGTGTTTGTGGTTAAAGAATTAGCTCATAGTTCTTTGGGTGGGCGTATATTGTTGGGCGTTTGAAAAGTGATACTAGCAAAATAGTAGACAAAATGATTGCTTAACTGGTATAATAAAATTTGTTTTTTTGTTAAATTGATTTTATATAAAGTACAATAGCTATTATCTTTTTCTAAGTTGATTTCTGATGAGTTCGTATCCTTGCTGTTTTGATGTATGGCTTTTACATATTCATCAATAAGCGCAATAAAGCCTTGTTCTAGTTTATCAAATTTACATTTGATATGGTAAATGTGTCGGTGATGAGAAATGGCAATGATGTCATACAATTTTCCTTCATGCATCAATTCATTGTTGTCAAACAGTGCCTTGGCTTTAATTGCCTTCATTGCCGATTCACTAACAATGAGTGTACTTATGTTTGAATTTTTACTTGTAATAATGTCTTTGAAATAGCCTTTGTAGAGCGGTTCCATGAGTTTAATGAACCCTAAGGAAGAAAAAGTAAATAAGCAAAGTAATATGATTACACCTGGTTTCAAATTTGATTTATTTAAGAAAAATTATCACTTTACTTATAC
>JBEAZU010000080.1:0-4096 GCA_041169945.1 Bacteroidota bacterium | reverse complement strand
GATTAAGCCACAAAGCGAATCAAACCCTTTGCGCATATCACAAGCTTTGGTATAATACTCATATCGATGCTCTGAATTTAAAGCAAACATTATAGCAGGTTGATCAAGGCTCGAAGTTCTGTAACGGAAGTGTTTGGGGTAGGGTGAATTTTTACACCATTAGGATATTCAATCACCAAAACAGGAATAGCTTTTGAAAAAGGTGCTAACTTGATAAAACTAGGTTTTTGAGCTGAGGGAGTAAGTTTTACTAACCAGTAGCGAAAATTATGGCATTTAATATCCTGCTCCAAACAAAACGCTGCCTGTGATAAAGTGGTTGCCTGAAACTTTGCAACCATATCGTCCCAATACTGTTCTCTTGTCATATCTTTTTTTGACAAAGGTCAAACCATTTTTAGGCTATTGCAATATGGAGTTGCTCGGTGGGATACATTCATATTCTTTAAAATCAGCTAATGGTTCGTCAAAATCGTCATGCATTACCATTAATCCTTTTGCACAACCAAATTCACGTTCTTTTATGGCATCCTTTTCTTTTTGTTTGGTTTGGAGAAAATCCACAAAATGTTCTACTTCCTTAATCATTGCAGGAGACAACGCATTAATCTTAGTATATAACTTTGTGACTGTCATAATATTTACTTTTTTGTAAAGGTATAATAAATTATCTGATAGTTATAAAGTTGTCAAACCTTTTCAGATTTGACAACTTTAAAGCAATTACATATTCGCAAAGAAATCATTTCCTTTGTCATCCACAATGATGAACGCAGGGAAATTAACTACTTCTATTTTCCTTACGGCTTCCATACCCAGTTCTTCAAAATCAAGCACTTCAACGGACTTGATATTTTCCTTGGCCAATATTGCCGCTGGACCACCAATTGAACCCAAATAAAATCCTCCAAACTTAGCACAGGCTTCGGTTACTTGTTTAGACCTATTGCCTTTTGCCAACATAATCATCGATCCGCCTTGAGCTTGAAACGCGCCTACATACGAATCCATACGACCTGCTGTAGTTGGACCAAAACTTCCTGAAGGCATTCCTTCTGGTGTCTTCGCTGGACCAGCGTAATACACAGGATGGTGTTTGAAATATTCAGGCATTGGCAAACCTTTGTCTATCATTTCTTTGATTTTGGCATGTGCCACATCACGCGCTACAATCAATGTACCTTTCAAACTCAACCGCGTTTTAATAGGGTATTGAGACAATAACTTCAATATATCCGCCATCGGTTGGTTCAAATCAACTTCAACGGCTTTTTCCAAATGTGGAGCAATGGCTGGCAAGTATTTCGCAGGATTGGTTTCCAATTGCTCTAAAAATATTCCGTCGGCAGTAATTTTCCCTTTGATATTCCTATCGGCTGAACAGCTAACGCCCATCCCAACAGGACAAGAAGCGGCATGACGAGGCAATCGAATTACTTTCACATCATGGGTAAAATGTTTACCCCCAAACTGTGCTCCTATTTTACTTTCCTGGCAAATCAACAATACTTTGGCTTCCCATTCGAGGTCACGAAAAGCTTGTCCACCCATATTGCCTTCAGTAGGTAAATGGTCGTAATAACCCGCAGAGGCCAATTTTACTGCTTTTAAATTTGCTTCTGCGGATGTTCCACCAATCACAAAAGCCAGGTGATATGGAGGACAGGCAGAAGTACCTAAGTCTTTGATTTTGGTTTTGAAAAAATCCATCAAACCTTCTTCCGTTAACAAGGCTTTGGTTTGTTGGTACAAATAGGTTTTATTGGCTGACCCACCACCTTTTGCTAAAAATAAAAATTTATAGGCATTTCCCTGTTCCGCATAAATATCAATTTGAGCAGGCAAATTCGTTCCTGTATTTTTTTCTTCCAACATGTTCAACGGCACCAGTTGAGAATATCGGAGATTTTTGTTTTTGAAGGTATTGTAAATTCCCTTAGACAAAGCTTCTTCATCATTGGCTCCTGTCCAAACACTTTCGCCTTTTTTGGCCATCACAATAGCCGTACCAGTATCCTGGCAAGAAGGCAGTTGACCTTCTACAGCAATTGCAGCATTTTGCAACAAAGTATAAGCTACAAATCGATCATTGTCAGTCGCTTCAGGATCATCAAGCATCGCTGCAACTTTTGCCAAATGGCTTGGTCTCAACATGAATGACACATCCGACATGGCTTGTTCGGCCAACAATTCTAAGCCTTTAGGATCAACTTTTAAAATCGTTTTGCCTTCAAATTCTACTGTTGAAACATAGTCTTTACTGATTAATTTGTATTCAGTAGTATCTTTTTGAATAGGAAATGGTTGTTGGAAATTAAATGTTGACATGGTCGTGTTTTAGGTAATAAATTCAGGATCGAAAATTAATCATTTTTTTAAAATTATAGTGGCATGAGCTTATTTTTTGACACCAATAAATTGAAAAAAAAGCGTTAATATTTATCAATCATAGGTCAAAAAAAATCCCGATTTACATCGGGATTTTTTTTTTAGTCATCAAGGTTATCTGAATCAGGAGATTGGTTATCTACCTTCTTTTTTTCAGCTTTTTTCAGTTTCTCCCATTTGGCATACTGTTCAGCAGTTAAAATTGATTTCATGTGTTTTTTAAAATCAACCCCCACCAATTTAATTTCTTTATTCATCGCTTTAAGATCTGCTGCATGCGTTTTTTTAAAAGCATCGACTTTAGCAGCTTCTTCAATACATAAAGTATGTATTTTTTGCTTTTGCTCAGGAGTCAAGCCTAATTGTTTGGTCAAATGTTCAGCCCTATGGTTTGCCCTGTGAATATGGTGCTTGGAGTGTTCATGGTTGTGCGTTTCATGACCACTAGCGCCAACGCCATCCGCATTTTGTGCATTTACAACCCCAAAAGTTAAGGCTATACTCGAAAGCAGAATAATTATTTTTTTCATGTCTTGAATGTCTTTTATGTTAGGATTACGAATATAATAAAAAATAATTATTAGCAAGTAACACTTTAAAAATAAAATGCCATTCCAAAAACATTTGAAATGGCATTTTATTTTAATTCATAAGAAAAGAAATTTTAATCTCCCAGACCTTCTTCAAGACCAGAGGCATCTTTTGCTCCTTTTCTCTTTGCTTTTTCTTCCGCTCTCAATTGTTCCCATTTGCTTGCTTGTTCCGGCGTAAGAATGGATTTCATTTGCGTATCAAAATTGTCACGAATTGATTTCAGTTCTTTTCCCATTCCTTTTTTATCCGCCGCATATTTGGCTTTCACAGCCTCTACTTTCGTAGTACGGTCTAAAATTAAATTATACACACTTTGTTTTTGCTCAGGAGTCAAGCTTAATTTTTGAGCTAACATTTCTGAACGTTTGGCCGCTTTTTGCTCAGGAGTTCTTGATGGTTTGCTAGGATTTTGAGCAAAAGAAAGGCTTATAGCGATGACAAGACCTGCAATCGTTAACATTAATTTTTTCATGATTATTTAATTTATTTACTTAGGACGTAATTAAAAGATTTTGGTTTAATTGGCTTTACATTCTATCGAAGAATATTTTTTCTTCGGCTTTAATATCGGCCAATAATTTAGAGGCGTCTACGGCTGAATTTTCAGTTTCTGAGAGGGTAAACACGCCCACTTTTACACCATCAGCCGCCATGTTTGGAAGCCAGTCTTCTATGAATTCATGTAAATCAACTTTGGTAGGGGAATATTTATCAAACATTCCAATTCTTGCAAAACTTGCATATTCTTCATCAGGCCACAAATGGAACACTGGCGTTTTCCCTTCCTCAGCCACCAAGGACCAATGGTCATCATTGTCTACCAATGCCCAAAGTTCTTCTTTGGCTACTATTCTTTTCACAAAATAAGCATAGCGTTCAGCACAGGTTTGCTTCAAAGCTACTTTGAATTTATAATCGTTAATTCTTCCTTTCATTTATGTTGGTATTTAAAATATTTTTTTGTCGGGACAACCATTCATTGAAAACTGATGTGCTTCGAAAAATTTGTACAGTGACAAATAACGAATATCAAATGACCATATACAAATTTCTTAAAAGATAAATGAATAATGTCCTTTCGTACCGTTAGCACTTATCCCTTCTATCACGACCC
>JBEAZU010000079.1:0-7446 GCA_041169945.1 Bacteroidota bacterium | reverse complement strand
TGCTAGAGCAAGTTCAAGGATACGTCATTGAGTCCAAAAACAATTCTTTGTTGGTGTATAAAAATACAGAAATACAATCCATCGACGATATGAAAGAAACCATCGCATTTGTAGATAAATTCATCAATGCCATCGACTAAAAATAAACACACCAAAGCAAGGAGACATTTTAATTAATGTCTCCTTTTTTTAAGCAAAAATCATTATACATCAATTCATCTCAATCATCAATATGAAAGGAATATTCCTCACGGCACTTGCAAGTATATGTCTCTATGCTGCGGGCATGGCACAAGAGCTTGAAAAAATTGATTCAGCAGGTATCAAAAGTAACATTGACACAGAAAAGGAAGCATTAAAATTCAATTTAAATACCGATGGAAGTCATTTCTTTCAGGCGACATGCTTGAACCAAGTTTGGCTGAGAGCCAATGAAAGTAATCCTGGCACCTTGGTAGACAAAGTAGCGCAACAAAACACCTTAGATATTGGCTTGAGAAGAACACGTATACAATTGTTTGGCCAAGTAACTGACCGGGTATTTGTGTATTTTCAATTGGGGCAAAACAATTTCAATGCACAAAGTGCTTACACCGATGCTGGTGGTGGCAATAGAAAAACAGCTTTTTTTGTACATGATGCCTTTGGTGATTACAAAGTATTTAAGGCTAAAAATTACTTAAAACTTGGCGGAGGCTTAACCATTGCCAATGGGCTGTCTCGTTTTTCTCAACCAAGTATTGGTTCTATTATGACCATGGATGTTCCTGTATTTGCCCAAGCCACGGTGGACCAAACCGATCAGTTTTCTAGAAAATTAAGTGTGGTAGCCAGAGGTCAAGTAGGCCAATTTGACTATAGGATTTCTTGGTCAGACCCCTTCCCCATCTTATCAAATGGGAGCACGACTGCTGCAGGCAACAAAGCCAGCACAACCGCCACTTCTTTTGCACAAGTAGGGCACCACAAACAATACCAAGCCTATTTGATGTATCAATTTTTTGAGCATGAACAAAACAATACGCCTTATATGACAGGTACTTATTTAGGTAAAAAGAAAGTCTTTAACCTTGCTGCTGGGTTTATCACTCAAAAAAATGCGATGTGGAAAAAAGAGATTGGAAAAGCTGACAGTGTCTCCTACCAAGACATGAACCTCTGGAGTGTAGAATCATTTTTAGACCTACCGATGAACAAAGAAAAAGGCACGGCTATGAATGCCTATGTGGGCTATTTCAACACCAATTATGGCACCAATTATTTAAGATACAATGGCATTATGAATCCGGCCACTTCCTCCGCCACAGCTAAAACAAGCGATGTGGGAGCCAATGCCTTTGGCAATGCTTTTCCGATGTTTGGAACTGGAAAAGTAATTTATTCTCAATTAGGTTATTTAATGAAAAGAGATTTATTTGGCGTAGGCAATGGCACGTTAATGCCTTACGTTTCAGCTACCTTAGCCAGTTATACTCGCTTAGAAAGCAACAATATGCATGTTTATCATGTGGGTATCAACTGGATGATGAATGGCCATAAGTCTAAACTAAGTGTAGATTATCAAAATAGACCTACCTATTATTTACAAGGAAATGAGGTAAAAGCTGGACCAAGAAAAGGGTGTTTGACTTTACAATATCAAATATTTATATAAACATAGCACTATTATTCACTGCTAATATTAGTCACCTTTGACCAAAAAAAGTTGTAAGTTTACCTTACAACTTTTTTTCTGTGTGTTGTTAAAATTATTCTTTAGGC
The DNA here is from genome assembly GCA_041169945.1 of Bacteroidota bacterium. Classification (GTDB taxonomy): domain Bacteria; phylum Bacteroidota; class Bacteroidia; order Cytophagales; family UBA9547; genus CALPQG02. Next base: position 5,685 of record JBEAZU010000079.1, on the reverse strand, counting down.
AACCCTTAACAAGTTAAATGATTGGTAAAATTCTTGTTTGACATCTTTTAACAAATCTTCTCGGTGATGTGCGACTTTGTTGTGGTGTAAATCAAGACCAAGGTATTCAAACAGTTTCTCCGTACAATGACCATACAATTCTTTCGCAATAGCCTTAATGAGTAATGGCATGTATTTATTGGCAATATGATCGCCCAACAAGGCAGATATGGTTGTTTTATGACAAAGCTCTACGGCAAATTCATATTTCAACTGTTCAAACAAATCGTTGTCTAAATTGTCAAAATAATCTGTTTTCATTAATCTATTGATTTCAGAAATACTTCCAGCATTAATTTCCTTTAAAAAAACAGTCTTAAAAGCGACATAAGCTGATTTAGACAAAACTTGGGCGTATGATTTTTGCAAATCGTGCTTCTTCACTATTTCCGAATAAATATTCGATAAATCAATATTAAGTTTTTCGAATTGCATGATCGTAATTGTTAAATGAATACTGTTTTTCTACGCCAGTTCAATACCGTGTGAAAGTTTTTACGCTGATAATTTCATTAGGTTGTGACGATGTTCCTATAATTTTAAATAAAGCCTTTGTTTTCAGCAGAAAAGGAAATAAATTAAATTGAACAGGACAGGTACGCGCAGCATGTCGATAAGGTAAGGGTTAAGGACTAAGCCAATTGTTGAGTTTTGAATGTTGAGTATTCTTCATTTGCATACTTTACAAATTACTAAACACTAAAACATCATCGCGTCACACGTGCCTAATTTACTTCACTAATCAACATTAGACAACCCAAGAAACGCCTGTAATGCATAGGCTTGTTCAATACATGTACATTTGGAAGCTGGACAACCCCATTCAACACGATTAAGGCTTTAATGGCCCAGTATATTGCAAACAAGGCACACTTGCTTCCCCTTTATAACATGATTTGTAAAAATTAAGGCTAAGGTATAAATGTTGTTTCTTATTTTTCTTTATTTCAAAAGTCACCAAAGGCTTTTTCAACCACTTATCAATACATGCTTGATCTGTGATTTTCATATCCTTCAGATGAGCATAATCGATAGGGTGCAAATGGTCTTCATCTATGAGATAATATTTCCCAGGAAATAAATCAGGAAGAGAAATCGTTCCACCTGTTTTGGTAATTAAGGTTTGTACAATGGGTGCCGACACATCATTTACCACTCCTTTTTTTAGGTATAATTTTTTACCCACATAAGCCCTAGGCTTGGCCAAAGAATCAAGTATTGCTTGTGTAGGACGCATTCCCATACAATATTCTGTCGTGTAAGTCACATTGACAATGCAGGTCGAAAAACCAACTTTTAATTTAAAAAAACCAGCACATGAAACCAATAATACAAGCAGTAACAATGTGAGAAATACACTAATGCCCTTATTTTTTTTCATCTTTAGCGGGGATAAAATTCATAGAGATGGAATTCACACAATGCCTAACATTTTTAACAGTTAAGCCTTCTCCTTCAAACACATGCCCTAAATGTCCACCGCAATTGGCACAAACAATTTCTGTTCTACTTCCGTCGGCATCTTGATGTCTCGTTACAGCACCGGGAATTTCGTCATCAAAACTTGGCCATCCACAATGAGAATCAAATTTTGAATCGGAGGTATACAAAGGGGCATTGCATTGCTTACAAGTATACACGCCCTTGTCTTTCAGGTCTGTGTATTTACCCACAAAAGGACGTTCGGTTCCTTTATTCAAAATTACATACTTTTCTTCAGCGGTAAGTTGGTTATAGGTTTGCACAGGTTGATATTTTAAGGTTTGATGGGTGGTATCTTTTTTACTTTGACCACAAGAGAGCAAAGGCATTAACATTATTTGAAGTATCAATATACATAACTTTCTCATCATGGTAGTGTTTAATTTCAATTTCAACGCTAGGATAAAAAGAAAGTTGTGTCATCCCTAGGGCATTAAACAAAAATGCTTCCTGAGGATACAGGAAGCATTTTTTAATCATTCACAAAACGAAATCATTTTAACGATTAGGCATTAAACTCAAGTTCAATAACTAAATCATCTTGTTCTACCAATTCGCCTTCTTTTATTTCTATTCTTTTCACTTTACCAACACCAGGCGCCGTGATAGTAGTCTCCATTTTCATGGCCTCAATAATAAATAAAGGCGTATTTTCTTTTACCGCTTGGCCTGATTTCACCAATACTTTTGCCAATTTACCTTGCAGTGGAGAACCTATTTCGGAATCTTTTTCTGCTTTTCTATGGGTAGGTTTCAAGGCTTTATAGGCATGGTCTTTTACCTGTACACGTCTAGTTTGTCCATTCAATTCGAATGACACCGTACGCATGCCATTTTCATCTGGAGGGAAACTAAACAACATCTTCACAATGATGTTTTTACCTTTAGAGATAGGCACCATGATTTCTTCGTAAGTTTTCATGCCATAGAAGAACGCAGGGGTAGGAATATTAGAGATATCTCCGTAAATCACTTTGTGTTGGAAATAATCTTCAAATACTTTTGGATACATTTTATAAGACAAGAAGTCAAGGAAAGAACATTCTTTGCCGAATTTTTTCTGGAACTGTTCGAATTCTTTATCAAATTCAATAGGATCCATGTGTTCGTTTGGACGTTCGGTATAAGGCACTTCGTCTTTCAAGACCACCTTTTGCAACTTAGAAGGAAATCCTCCATAAGGCTGCCCTAAATCACCTTTAAAGAAACTAATTACAGAATCAGGGAAAGAAATCGATTGCCCTTTTTCTAATAAATCCTCTGCCGTATAACTGTTCGAAGCCATGAATAAAGCAAGGTCACCTACCACTTTTGAGCTAGGCGTTACTTTTACAATGTCCCCAAACAATTTATTCACCAAGGCATAATTCTTTTTAATCTCCAACCATTTTTGTCCCAAGCCTAAAGAAGCGGCTTGTTGCATTAAGTTGGTATATTGCCCACCTGGCATTTCGTGTTCGTACACTTCTGCTGTACCCGCTTTTAAGCCTGATTCAAATGGATAATAGAATTCTCTTACCGTTTCCCAATAGTCAGACTGACGGTTAAGCAATTCAAGGTCAATTTTGTTTTCTCTTGGATGCCCTTGCATCATCGCAACTGTAGAGTTGAAACTTGGTTGAGAAGTTAAACCCGACATTGCGGCAATAGAAACATCAATAATGTCTACGCCCGCTTCAATAGCTTTAAGATAAGTAGCCGATTGAATAGAAGCCGTATCATGGGTATGCAAATGAATAGGAAGGTCGACCACCTTTTTAAGTTCAGTGATCAATTCCGTTGCGGCATAAGGTTTTAACAAACCAGCCATGTCTTTGATACAAAGCATGTGTACACCCGCATCCTCTAATTGACGTGCTAAATCTAAGTAATACTGCAAGTTATACTTGGTATTGTTGATGTTCATCACATCACCTGTATAACAAATTACCCCTTCCGCTAAACCACCGGTGCGTTCTTTTACCGCATTGATACTTGTTTTCATGCCTTCCATCCAATTCAATGAATCGAAAATACGGAAGATATCAATACCATTTTCCCATGATTTTTCAATGAATTTCTCCACCAAATTATCTGGATAAGCTTTATAACCAATGGCATTAGCGCCACGAATCAACATTTGAAAAAGAATGTTTGGAGCAGCGGCACGTAAACGTTGCAACCTGTCCCAAGGACATTCGTGCAAGAAACGCATCGACACGTCAAAGGTAGCCCCACCCCACATTTCCAATGAAAATATTTGAGGATGGTTTTTCGCTAAACTTTCCGCTACTTTCAACATATCCGTCGTACGCATTCTGGTAGACAAAAGACTTTGATGTCCATCTCTAAAAGTGGTATCGGTATATTGAATTTCGTTGGTATTTTTTAACCAATCAATAAATCCTTCTCGGCCTAAACTAATCAACTTGGTTTTGGTTCCTTCAGGATACGCCCCATAAGTATCAAAATTAGGGACAATTGGTTTTTGGAATTTTTTGTTTGGATCAGGATTTTTAACATCCACATGCCCATTCACAATCACATCCGATAAATAAAGCAATGTTTTAGTACCCCTGTCTTGACGACGCGGTATTTTCAACAATTCAGGATGCGATTCAATAAATTTAACGGTCGCTTCTCCCCTAATGAATTCAGGATTACGAATTACATTTTCAAGGAAACCGATATTGGTTTTTACCCCCCTAATTCTATATTCGGTTAACGTACGGTACATACGTTCGCAAGCACCTTTCATGGTACGTCCGGAAGCCGTAATTTTCACCAATAAAGAATCAAAATAAGGAGAGATTTTCACCCCTGGATAAGTGCTACCTTCATCTAAACGAATCCCAAAACCACCCGCATTTCTGTAGGCGATAATTGTTCCGTAATCAGGCTTAAAGCCATTAGAAGGATCTTCTGTTGTCACACGACATTGTACTGCAAAACCATTCAGTTTAACATCTTCTTGTTTGGTAATAAAAATACAAGGATCAGCTAAAAGGTGGCCTTTGGCGATTAATATTTGAGAACGCACAATGTCTATACCTGTTACTTGTTCGGTAATGGTATGTTCTACTTGTACACGAGGATTTACTTCAATAAAATAAATATTTTCTTGGGCATCCACCAAAAACTCAACCGTACCTACGTTATTGTAACCCACTTCACGAGAAATGGCAATAGCATAATCGTACATTTTTTGTTTGGTTTCAGGCTCAAGCACTGGGCAAGGTGCCACTTCCACTACTTTTTGGAAACGACGTTGTACAGAGCAATCCCTTTCATACAAATGCACTATGTTGCCATAGTTATCTGCCATGATTTGAATTTCAATGTGTTTTTGGTTGGTAATGAATTTTTCTAAAAATACCGTATCATCACCAAAAGCTTTGCCCGCTTCCCCTCTTGCTTCGTTGTAAAGATTTTCGATTTCAGCCTCTGTGTTTACCACACGCATCCCTCGTCCACCGCCACCGGCTGCCGCTTTAATCATGACAGGGTACCCAATGCGGGCCGCTTCTCTTTTCGTTACTTCAATATTGATCAAGTCTTCATGACTATCTTCAATCAAAGGAACGCCCGCTTTCATGGCAATAATTTTTGCACGAACCTTGTCACCAAGGGCATCCATTGCCTCAGGATTTGGCCCAACGAAAATAATACCCTCTTCCCTACATCTTAATGCAAATTGTACATTTTCAGAAAGTAAACCATATCCAGGGTGAATAGCATCCACCTCATTTTGTTTGGCAACCTGAATAATCGCTTCAATGTCAAGATAGGGCTTTAGTGCCTCGCCATCTTTACCAATCATATAAGCTTCATCAGCTTTATAACGATGTAAAGAATAACGATCTTCATCACTGTACATCGCTACTGTTCTGAGCTTTAACTCAGAAGCAGCCCTTAATATACGTACCGCTATTTCGCCTCTATTGGCAACTAAAATTTTGTCTAATTTCTTTAGAACACTTTCCATTATCTCTCTATAATTCTGCTATGTCACAATTCGAATGGCTAAAATAAAAAAATCGTTTGAATATATATAGTAAAGGGCTTTTTTTATTCCTAAATATTTTTTTATGTATGCCAAAAACATCACAAGCTGGGTGTTTTTTCATGATTAAATTAAAAAATATACACCAAAGCAAGGACCTTCTATTTTGATTTTTTTATCCC
>JBEAZU010000078.1:0-4240 GCA_041169945.1 Bacteroidota bacterium | reverse complement strand
AAATTGATTAGAGATGCCTACTTTATTTTCAATAAAACTTGCAATAAGTGTTTCAAAATTACTTTCCAATGGTATAGTGTTTAACAAAAACCGATTGTGTTAAAGGTAGTTGAATTAAACGAATACCAAAGCTTATGCTTGCTTTAGTTTTGAATGCTATCTTTTAAAGAAAAATCCTTCCTGAACTATGCTTTAATGGCTCATGCAGGAAGGATTTTAAAAAGCGCAACGGCTTTTGATTTAACTCTTGTGCTTTTCTAAATTTTGTAGTCTTGCCAACATCGGTGGGTGAGAATAACTGGTAAAAACCACGGCAGGATGTGGTGTAAGATTACTTAGGTTATTCACTGATAATTTTTTCAAGGCAATTTGTAGCGCTTTGCTACTGTAGGTGGTCGCCGCATAATCGTCGGCTTCAAATTCATTTTTACGAGACAGTAAATTCATTAAAATACCAGTAATGCTTGAAATAGGGGCATACATCATGGTAAAGGCCACTAGATTTAAGTGCATCGCATACGATGTGGAACCCAATGCTTGAGACAATTCGGTATTAAAAGCAAATTTGGATAATAAAAACAACATGAATCCAACTTGCGCAATGGCTAAAATCATGGTGGTAATGATATGATTACGTTTGAAATGTCCCACTTCATGGGCTAATACTGCGACCAATTCTTCAATGCTATGGTTATTGATAAGCGTATCGTACAATACAATTTTTTTCTTTTTCCCTATACCCGAAAAAAAAGCATTTGCTTTGTTGGATCTTTTAGAACCATCAATTACATAAATATTGTCTAAAGGGAAATTGATTTTTTCGCTATAAGCCATGATGGCATTTTTTAATTCGCCATCTGCCAAAGGGGTTAATTTATTAAATAAGGGTAAGATAAGGCTGGTGTAAAACATATTTACCCCTAACATCAGCAAGGAAATAATGACCCAAAAATATATCCAAAAGTTTTCCCCAATCGAGGTCGTAAGGTAAAGGAGTATGCTAATGATGGCACCTCCAATTAAAGCAGTTAACACATATCCTTTAATTTTATCAATGATAAATGTTTGCACAGTTGTTTTGTTGAAACCAAATTTTTCTTCAATGACAAAAGTGCTATAAAGGCTAAAAGGAATATTTACAAGATCAGAGGCAATGAATAAAATGCCAAAAAACAACAAGGCAAGCACAATAGGGTGTTGATAACTAAGGCTTAAGGTATCATTTAATTGCCCTAATAAGCCTGTTTTGAGTACTACAAAAGTCAAGATAAAACTAAACGTTTCTGTCACAATCCCAAATTTTGCATTGGCTTTGGTATAGGCTTGAGATTGCGCATATTTATCGTCTTCGTAAATGCCTTTTAAAGTGTCAGGAATACTTGATTTTAAATGACGAAGATTAAGGTAGGCCAATGTTTGGTCTAGTATGAAATTGGCACTTAGAATAACTAATATAATGGTTAAAAACATATTGCTTAGTGGTTAATAGAGCGTATAGAAACCCAAAACCTTTAAATTGTGCTTTGGGTTTCCTAATTCAATTAGTAATAAATATTTTTAGATAAATAGTGGCTTACATAATCTTGTACCCCTTCTTCTAGGGTATGAAATGGTTTTGAATAGCCAATATTGATAAGTTTTTGCATGTTTGCTTCGGTAAAATATTGGTATTTATCACGAATATCTTCCGGGGTGTCTACAAAGGAAATGTCTTCTGGTAAGTGCATGGCCTTGAAAGTGTTTTTTACCAAGTCAAGAAAGGTCCTGGCTTTGCCACTTCCTAGGTTATAAATACCTGAGTTTTGTCTATGATGCATTAAAAACATACATACTTCCACCACATCTTTGACATATACAAAGTCTCTCATTTGTTCACCATCCTTAAAATTAGGGTTATGGGAACGGAATAATTTCATTTTACCTGTATTGCTGATTTGTTTAAAAGCATGAATGATGACCGAAGCCATGCGATCTTTATGGTATTCGTTTGGACCGTATACATTAAAGAACTTCAAGCCAGCATAGAAAAATGGTTTTTCAGTTTGTGCCAAAGCCCAAATGTCAAAATCATTTTTAGAATCGCCATAAGGGTTTAAAGGTTTTAATTGACTAATGGTGGCTTCATTGTCATCGTATCCTAATTCACCTAAACCATAAGTAGCTGCAGAAGAGGCATATACCAAAGGGATATGGTATTGCACACAGGCTTTCCACATGTTTTGAGAATACGTAACATTGAGCTCATCAAATATTGCTTTGTTAAATTCAGTTGTATCTGTTCTTGCTCCTAAATGGAATATGAATTCCACTTCTTCATGGTTGTTGGCTAACCATTCAAAAAATACTTTGCGGTGAACTTTTTCTTTGATTTTTTTACCTTCTAAGTTTTTATTCTTTCTTTCATTACTGAAATCATCTACAGCAATGATAAAATTAAAGTTTTCTTGGTTTAAACGTGATATAAGGCAACTTCCTATAAAACCAACGGCTCCTGTTACGACAATCATAGTGTATTATAATTTCAATGATGATAGATGAATGAGATATAAAAACAGGTGTTTATGACAATTCATAGGCACAAGCTTTACAGAAACAAACTTATATAAATTATCTCAATTAAAGGCATGTGTTTTCATATTTTGAAGCGGTAATGAAAAATTAGTTGTGATCAAAGGCATTGCGCTAGGAATAGGTATTTGAAAGTAGTTAATTTAAAAAAATAAACATATTTTTGGTTTATGCTAAGGTCAAACTTTCTACATCCACTATTTTATACTTTGAGTTTATGGATGGCTTGTGTGGCTTGTCAATCTGACCAAAGTCAACACCAAGCTCATTTTCATACTACCAAAGATGATTTGCGCAGAGAAATGCAATTGCCTGTACGAATACAAAGGGTAATGTCATTGACGCCATCTATTACCGAAATTTTATATAAAGTAGTCAATCCTACCAAAATAGTGGGGCGTACCCCACATTGTAATTTTCCATTGGAAGTCTTAAAAAAGCCCGTTGTTAAAAGTTATCCGCTTGATTTGGAACAATTAATTCGTGTAAAACCTGAGGTTGTTTTTGTCAAAGATGATATGTTGGCCATTGAAGACGCGCAGAAAATAGAAAATGCGGGCATTAAGGTATTCTTTTTAAAATATACCACTTGTCAGGACATTGTGAATAGCATTGCTAAAGTGGGGAAATTAATGGATGAAGATTATAAGTCTTGCTTGGTGGCCGATTCGATGAGTGTACACCTACATCAATTAAAAAAACAGGCCGAAAAATTAACGAACAAACCTAAGGTATTAATTTTAATTGATGCTGATCCCATCTTTGTATTTGGTGTCAATAATTTTGCTTCCGATATGCTTGGCTATGCGGGGGCAATCAATGCGGTAAATGCAGATATAAACCATCCTTTTCCTCAAATTACAAGGGAATATTTACTTCAAATCAATCCGGATATTATTATTGAATTGGGTAAAAAGAATGATAAATCAAGCAATTTATTGAAATTTTATCCGGAGCTTAAATCGGTGAATGCTTTTAAAAACAATAGATTGTATGGCATAGACGAAGACTTGGTTTCACGTCCAGGGCCTCGCGTAATTTCGGGTATTTTAGCCTTAAAAAAAATGATCCATCCAAATGAAAAATAGCGTTATTTTACTGCTATTGATTGGTTTCTTAATCACTTTAATGTGTGTAGGTTTACTTGTTGGTAGTCTGACGATTAACTTGGAAATGCTGTATGATTTTGTCCTAAATTTTGAGGTGTCAAATACAAACCATTATGTATTGTTAAATGTAAGGATGCCACGCATTTTATTGGCCGTATTGGTGGGGGCTTTGTTGTCGATTAGTGGCTATTTGGCACAATTGATGTTCAATAATCCTTTGGCCGATCCTTATATTTTGGGCACGGCAAGTGGGGCTTCCATTGGGGCAAACCTTGTAAATGTCGGTTGGGTACCCAGTGTTTTTGCAGGCTTTGCGGGCGCATCTGTTTTAGGGTTTATAGGGGCGCTGTTGTTTACCTTTTTATCTGCTGTAGTAGCGTATGACCACAAGAAAATTAACCCAACCAAATTGTTGCTTACAGGCGTGGCGATGTCTTCTTTGGGAACTGCCATTGTCAGTTTATTTACCTTTTTGGCTGAAGATCAACAACATTTAAGAAGCATCTTGTTTTGGATTATGGGTAGTTTTGATCGTGCAGTATGGTCGTATATTCCTGTTTTGT
>JBEAZU010000077.1:0-2751 GCA_041169945.1 Bacteroidota bacterium | reverse complement strand
GTCCCGTCTTCTACCGTAAAAGATTGATCAAAATCCTTATCAACATAAATTACAAAATAATTCTTGAAATTAGACGGAACTCCACCTGTGGCATTACAGGCAAAGCCAATAATTTTACGTTCCTTAGGAAAAACCTTGATATAAGAATTTTTGAAAAATCCATCTACAATTAAATAGGCTTTATCTGTTTGTGGATAGGTAATTCTGAAGCAAGCGGCTCTTCCAGTAGGCGTAATCTCGACTGTTGTATTGTAATTAGCCAAATACGCTTTGTAATAATGAGGAGTAGAGATTTCCGCTTTGTGCGAATACCACGACTCTCGTTTTTCTTCGTCGAAAACCAAATTCTCGGTCGTTGCAAAAATCGAAAAAGCACCATAGTCATTAATCCATGGCGAGGGTTGGTGTGTTTGTTTAAAACCTCTGATTTTGTTAGCAGCATATTGGTAGCACCAACCATCGCCCATTTTGTTGGTTTGGGGTGTCCAAAAATTCATTCCCCAAGGCATAGCAATGGCGGGATAAGTATTCCCATTCGATAATTCTTTTTTTGAATCGGTTCCGACTAATGGATTAACATACTTGGTTAAATCCATAGATACTTGTCCATTGATTAGTACGCTTTTAGTAAAAAATAATAATATTAAAAATTTTAATCTCATTGTAGTAATTTTTTCATTGTAATATATTATTCTGTTTTTTCTCCAATTTTATTTCGGTAGAATAGTTAGTTTTTGAATTGCTTTTTTTATTCATTTATTCCCCAATTTTTATTTGGTTGTTTCCCCAATGCCAGTTTAAGAGTACCTCCTTTTGCGAAAATTTCATGAGGAAAACAAAATTTTGTCCAGTTTTGCCCATTTAGTTCAGCACCCTGAATATAGTTATTTTCAGGTAGATTATTAATTGTTTTTATAACAAAACTCTTTCCATGATAGTATTTAGTATTGAGCTGTATTTTAATTTCATTAAATAGTGGTGAAGTAATTTCATATTGTGAATTTACCGATGCACCACCATCCATTTGAAACAATCCGATGGACATCAATACCCCCAAAGCGCCCATTTGTCCTTGATCTTCGTCGCCGTTATAACCACCATAAGGTGTAATACCGCCAAATGCAGTTTCTTTTACCTCACGAACCCACTTTTGCGTTAACCATGGCGAACCGCTGTAATTAAACAGATGAGCCATCTGACACGAAGGCTGGTTTTCGTAATCTATCCAGCTGATAGCATGATTATTATGGGGAGCTACGAAGTGGTTTGGTTTGGCTTTAACAAAGCTACTATCGAGAAATTGAGTGTATTTTTCTTTATTTCCCACTAACTTGATCAACCCGGCTAAATCGTGGGGAACAAAATTGGTGTAAATAGCGGAGTTGCTTTCGCAAAATCCAGGTGAATTAAATGATTCGCCAATGGGTTTAAAATTCGCAATCCAGCTTCCGTCAATGTTTCGTGGGTGCATGAACTGTGTTTGTGGATTCCAAAGGTTTTTGTAATTTTCAGCACGTTTATTAAACATTTCAAAATCCGAATTTTTTCCAAGTGCTTTTGCCAATTGACCAACACACCAATCCTGATAGGCATATTCCAAAGTCATAGAAGCCCCATCAAGATGCATTCCTTTGCCTGTAATACCTTCGGGTACATAGCCTCTTTCGAGATAGTAAGACATTCCTCCACCTTTTGGATTTTCCCCTATTTCGTAACCGGCACGGTCGCGTATTCCACCTAAGAATGCATTCTTGTAAAGGCCTTCGTAGGCTTTTTGTACATCGTAGTTGCGTATGCCTTTGTTATATGCCGCAGCAAAGAACGATGAAGCTGGGTCGCCAATCATGACATAAGTATAATCTCCTCCCGATGGCCCTCTGGGAATTAAGCCACCGTGCCGATACATTTCGACCATACTGGCACAAAATTCATCCATAATCTCAGGATAAACCATCGACCAAAGGACATTCAGGTTCCAATGACTTCCCCACCACGCATCAAAGTTGTATTGATTGTGTTTGGGCTTCCCGTTGACTCCAAGCTCAATCTGACGAATAACGGGAGAATTCCCTGTCATGTCGCAGTATTTCCCATCTACGTCACTACTAATTTTACGTCCAAGTAAAGAATGCCAGAGATCGGTATAGAATTTGACTTTCTGTTTTTCGGTACCGCCTTTAATTTTTATACGGCTCAAATAATTGTTCCACTCCTTGTTCGACTCAGCAACAACTCGGTCGAAATCCCAATGCCCTATTTCACTTTTCATATTCAAACGGGCTTGTTCAATGCCAGTGTACGAAATAGCTACTTTCATTAACAATGTATTGCTCTGATTTTTATCGAAATTGACATAGGCTCCAACTCCCTCACCTTGTATGCTTTTCGATTGCAAGTTGGGCAATTGTCCTTTTTCCCAAGTACCAAATTTTGATATTGGTTGGTTAAAGCGTGCTACAAAATACACATAGGTGGGTTTTGACCGACGAATATTAGAAGCCATTACACTGTAACCGGCTATTTCATACTCATTTATTTTTTGCACCATGGCCAAATCCATAGGCCCTTGCCCTAGAGGAGCGCCAACATCGAAAATAACATATTTAGTAGTATCTTTTGGAAATGTATATTTATGAAAGCCCACCCTGCTGCTTGATGTTAACTCTGCACGTATATTGTAATCTTTAAGGTAAACGCTGTGGTAACCGGGTCGAGCTACTTCGTCACTATGGCTAAAAGAAGATTTATAAG
>JBEAZU010000076.1:0-7182 GCA_041169945.1 Bacteroidota bacterium | reverse complement strand
CCCTAAAACAAAATAAATCATTTTTTTTAATCAATTACACATTTTTACATTGATATCAGTAATTCACATTTTCATTTTTACAATAAACACACTTCTCCTAAGAGCGCTCAATGCCACATATAGTTGGCTTTAATTACCTATATATCAATTAATTATAAAACTTTTAAAAACCATGATTCGTAGGAATACACATTCGATCCTACGAATTATTTCAACAATTATTTCATTTCTAAATTTCAGAAAAAATGAGAATAAATATACCCAAACACACCCTACTTGTATTTTTCAGTGTCACATTACTTCATGTACCTTTACTAATACATGCGCAAACGCTTATTTCAACCTCATTTGGTGCTGGATCTACGACAGGGGGCAGTTCAGGAGACGGCGGCGCAGCAACGAGTGCACTCTTACTGAACCCATCAGGCCTTGCCATCGCTGCCAATGGTGACACCTATATCTGCGACAGTGGCAATCATAAAATAAGAAAAATAACCAATGCAACGGGCATTGCCAGTACCATTGCAGGCACAGGAACGGGTAGTTATACCGGAGATGGCGGATTAGCCACCGCTGCCACCTTGAACAACCCAACCAATATTTGCATCAATAGTGCAGGAGACCTCCTCATTGCCGATGCTAACAACCACGTGGTTAGAAAAATAACCACTTCTACAGGTATTATTACCACTGTTGCAGGCACTGGCACAGGTGGTGACCAAGTTGGCGTAGCCACTTCTTCTAGACTAAAATATCCAAAAGGCGTAGCCGTAGATGCCTCCGACAACATCTATATCTGTGATGAATTTAACAATAAAATCAAAAAAGTTACCGTAAGCACCGGAAATATGGCTGTGTATGCAGGAACAGGCACAAACGGCTATTCTGGTGATGGAGCGGCCGCTACTTCGGCAAAAATTAACGGTCCTTATGCTTGTGCCTTTAATGCCGCAGGAGATTTATTTTTTGTAGACAATACCAATGCTGCCATTAGAAAAATAAGTATTAGTACCGGATTTATTAGCACTGTGGCAGGAAAAGGCACAAACGGATATACGGGCGATGGGGCAGCCGCCACAGCTGCCGAACTTGCCAACCCAAGAGGAATAGCAGTAGACCAAACCACCGGAGATTTTTATATTTCAGATGCCAATAGTGAAGTAATTAGAAAAGTGACTATTTCCACAGGTTTTATAACTACCGTGGCAGGCGTAAACAGTGCAAATCCGGCACAACATACAGGCGATGGAGGAGTGGCCACTTCGGCACAAACTGGTCCATCGAGAGGTGTTGCAGTCAGTTCCTCCAAATTGGTATTTACAGAATATGACAATCATGCGGTCCGTGTCGTAACTGGATTGGTAATCCCATTGCCTGTGCAACTGATTGACTTCACTGTGCAAGAAAATCAAGGCAGAATACAGTTAAGTTGGAAAACTACCATGGAGGAAAATTGTGCTAATTTTAATGTGATGCGTAGCGATGATGGTATTCATTTTGATAAAATTGGCGTTGTTCCTGCACATGGCCAAAGTAACATCCCCTTGAAATATCATTATACAGATTTAATACCCTTAAAAAAAGGCATCTATTACTATCAATTGATAGAAAATGATTGGGATGGAAAAAGTCAATCCTCAAAAATAGTGGTAATGTCATTTGAAGAAAAAAACGATGTTCATATATTCCCAAACCCCAATGTTGGAAAAGCAGGCATTTTTTTCCATTCAATTGAAGGAGGTGTATATACCATCAATATTCTAGATCAAAATGGCGTAATATTATACACCCAAGAATTTATAGGAAACAAAGGTGCTAATGAATATGAAGTAGACATGGCACATTTAAATTCAGGAATGTACCACGTACAATTTAATGGACCCGAATATAAATATGCGGTGTTAAAAGTGCTAAAAAAACAAACAGAAGCATACCATAACAATGAGTAAGACAAATGAATGATACCTCATTTTCTGAGGGCCGCACAAAACAGGTATAAACTCATTATAATCAAACAATCAGCAATAATCCTATATGTCAAGTCAATTCTATATACACATTATAAAAAACATGGCGATATAACAATTTTAAAAACCAAGCCAACAGCAGCATTCAAAATAAGTATTGAAATTGATCCTAAAAAAAAAATTTACTAATGTGTATTTTTTTTGATTCATTGTTTCAAAAAAAAGAATAGTATTTAAGATTCATTAAGTAGCATAATTTCTATATTTTTCAACTTTTTTCAACTTTTTAAACTTTTTTTTTCAATCCAAAGCCCGAATTTGTTGATTTAGTTTAACTTTGTTATTCGCAAAAAAATAATCAAATTGAAACGTAAAATCGGCATTCTTATCATTGTATTTTTAGTCTCCGCTGGAAGTTTTTTTACTTTCAAATGGTGGTTTGATGGCCGAACAATTAGTGCCTGGGCCTTAATCCCAAACAATGCTTTATTGGTAATAGAAACGGGTAAACCATTTCAAGATTTTGAAACTGCTCGTGACAAATCCTTTTGGCCCTTAATTTCCAATACCTCATTTGGTAAAAATTTGCAAGATCGCACCACCTATCTACAAAAACTCATGCATACCAGTGGCGATTTCGCCAATTTGTTTTCAGAAAAAAAACTACTGATTTCAATGCATGTAAGCAGCAAAAAAAGTTGTGATTTATTGTTTGTCGCCCCACTTTCGTCCTCTGCAGACAGAGAAATCATGACCAATGTGATAGAAAAATTTAAGGCTAACAATAATTTACGATTCGATACAAGAACCTACGAAAACTTTGAAATCAATGAATTTACAGACAAATTCACCAAAGTCACTTTTTCCTACTTGGTTTACAAAAACTTTTTAGTTGGCAGCTTTACCGGTTATTTGGTAGAAGATGCCATCAGAACCATTAAAGAGGGTGAAAAAGCCTCCTTAATTAACATTGAAAAAGAATTATTAGTCAAAGAAAAAATAAGTACAGAAGGAAATATTTATTTCAACTATCATGTATTTCCGAAACTTACGGCATACCTATTTGAAGACAAAGAAGCAAGCGCCTTAAATTTCGTTGCCTCTTTAGCAAAAACCTCTGTATTGAGTTATCAATTAGGAGCGAATGAAATTGATTTAAAAGGATATTCAGTGGTAAATACGACCAAAACAATAAACTTTTTAAATGTTTTCAAATGGCAATCGCCACAAAAACCAACCGTAAAAGCATTAATTAGCAACAAAACCTCAAGCCTATATTTTTGGGGATTTGAAAACGGCAAAAACCTGAGAACCTCATTAAATGAATATTGGCTATCTAACAATTTACCCATTGCTTGGCAAAACACCAACAATGCCTACCATGTAGACATCAGCAATTTTTATAACTGGTTCGGGCATCAAATCGCTTTAGCGGGTTTAGAAACTGACCGTTTGGGTGTTCAAGACAAAATAGTATATATCCAAACCAAAGACATTACACGTGCCAAAGAAGAACTACACCGATTAAATAGTTCTGCAAGAGGAACAGAGGCAAGCATTGTTGCACTACCAGGTTTAGACATCAAGAAACTACATATCAATGAATTTCCACAACAGCTATTGGGAAATCATTTCGAAGGCTTCAAGGAATGCTACTATGCTTCTATTCAAGACTTTATAGTATTCTCCAATCACCCCGACAATATCAAAGATGCCTATAATGACTATATGGCTGAAAATGTTTGGGCTAAAAATAGCTTATATACCAATGCCATTGAAGACAAATCAGGCGTAAGTAACTTAACATTATTTTTAAACCCTGGTAAATCATACCCTAGCATTGCTTCAAAGCTCAACTCCTTAAGAAAAGGTGAAACAACCGATATTGAAAAACAATTGAAGGCATTCGAATATATTAGCATAAAATACGCAAACATAGGAGACAAATTTACCACACACTTC
This sequence comes from Bacteroidota bacterium, assembly GCA_041169945.1. Taxonomy (GTDB): domain Bacteria; phylum Bacteroidota; class Bacteroidia; order Cytophagales; family UBA9547; genus CALPQG02. The sequence goes on along the minus strand of JBEAZU010000076.1, from coordinate 3,253 downwards.
ACTGCCAAGTACCAAACCCAACAAGTACATCTCAACAAAACAGATACAACCGCTTTAATAGCCAATAATGAAGCATCAGCCACAACAGTAAAAGACATTGCCATTGGTGGTATCCTAAATCAAAAAGTTTGGTCAGCCATCAATATCAACGAAAACAGCAGTGATTATTTTACCCAGGATGCACAATTTAACCTACATTGTTTTAACAAAAACCATGAAAAACAATTTAGTACTCCTCTCGGCGCAGCCATTATAAGTGAGATTTACGCTTTAGATGTTAACCATTTTGCCTTAGCCACTAGCAACAAAATCCATTTAATTGATATCAAAGGACAAGCATTCAAAGCTTACCCTAAGGCATTGCCTAACAATGGCGCCATCAAAAACCTCAATGTGTTTGATTATGAACACAATAGAAATTACAGAATTTTTGCTTCAGACATGAGTGGCAATTTATTTTTGTTCGACAAAACAGGTAGCTGCCCTACTACTTGGAAACCTTTACATTTCGCCGCAAGATTTAAACAACCACTTCAACATATCAATATTGGCGGTAAAGACTGCTTATACTTATTAGAAGAGAATGGCAATCTTCATGTATTTAACAGAAAAGGAGAACCTTATTCAGGATTTCCAATCAAATTAAACAATCGCTGTACCAGTGGCATTGCCATAGAAAAAGGCAATACATTTGATCAAACATTATTTCGTATTATAACAGACAATGGCATTTTTTACATGATTAATTTATCAGGTAAAATACTTCAAAAACAACAACTAATTAAAACATCCAAAGAAAGTGTTTTCCAAATCATAACAGACCACAAAAATGGACAGTGGGTGATTTCGAGATCAGAAAATGGGCGAATCAGTTTTATTGACCACAATTTGCAAGAGCTATTTAGTGCCAACATCAGCAATACCAACGCAGCACATGTCACCTACTATTTTTTCGGTGCAAACAAAATATATTACCTTATCCATTCTCCATCAGAAGGCTTGGCCTTTGTGTTTGATAGTCAAGGAAGTCTTGTCGATAAAAAAGCTTTTTCTGCCACAGGAATTCCATTGTTAATGGAAAAATATGAAGAACTAAATATTTTTTTACCTCAAATGAATACCCTTTCTGTCAAGAAATTTTAAGTTTACTGTCGAATCAGCCCTTCATTTTACTGTGTATAGTTTTGATTTAAATCATTAAGACATACACTATTACTCAAAATAATAACTATTGCATTGTAAGCTGCGAATTTTTATTTTTTTTGAGATGGCTAAAATCCTCGCCCCTACACCTCTTACAAAAAGAATCAACAAACCTTCAAATAGTTTCAATATCAATAAAAATGACATAAATCATTTAAATAAAAAGTTTTTGAAATTTTTACAATAATATTTTGAAAGTATTTTTTTAATCGATACCATTGCAACAGATTATAACTATACCAATAAAAAGTTATAATATAATAATAATCTCACCCTTCCTATCTCTTCATAAAAGTACAGAGTACAAAGTACAAAGCACAAAGTACAAAGTACAAAGTACAAAGTACAGAGTACAGAGTACAGAGTACAGAGTACAAAGTACAAAGTACAGAGTACAAAGTACAAAGTACAAAGTACAGAGTACAAAATACAAAGTACAAAGTACAGAGTACAAAGTACAAAGTACAAAGTACAAAGTACAAAGTACAAAGTACAAAGTACAGAGTACAGAGTACAGAGTACAGAGTACAGGGTACACAGTACAGGGTACAGAGTACAGGGTACAGAGTACAGGGTACAGAGTACAGGGTACAGGGTACAGAGTACAGGGTACAGAGTACAGAGTACAGGGTACAGAGTACTGAGTACTGAGTACAAGGTATTAAGTACAAGGTACAAAGTACAGGGTACAGGGTACAGAGTACAAGGTACAAAGTACAAAGTACAAGATACAGAGTACAAGGTACAAGGTACAAAGTACAGGGTACAGTGTACAGAGTACAAAGTACAGAGTACAGAGTACAGGGTACAAAGTACAGAGTACAAGGTATTAAGTACAAAGTACAGAGTACAGGGTACAGGGTACAGGGTACAGGGTACAAAGTACAGGGTACAAAGTATAGAGTACAGGGTACAAAGTACAAAGTACAAGGTACAAAGTACAAGGTACAAAGTACAAGGTACAAAGTACAGAGTACAAGGTACAGGGTACAGAGTACAAGGTACAAAGTACAGGGTACAGTGTACAGAGTACAAAGTACAAAGTACAGAGTATAGGTTACATTGTACTTGATACTTTGTACTTGATACCTAATACCTAATACCTAATACCTAAAAATCAACACGCAACTCAATCTTTAAGCTTGGGCACCAAATACCAATCTACCCACGCTTCCATTTGTTTAACTGAGTTGGGGCGGAGGATAATTTTTTGTTCTTTATCTAACAAATACATAGTTGGTGTGCCAAATACATAATAATTTTGTGCTATAGGGCTATTCCATTTTTGATAATCGCACACACTTATAAATGGAAAAGTGGATGTAAAGTTGATAAAATCCATTTCGTTTTCGTCTAGTGATACCAAAAGCACTTCTATACCATTCTTTTTCCAGTTTTGATAATATTTGGCTATTTCAGGAATTTCTTCTTTACATTTTGGACACCAACTTGATCCAAAAACGACCAAGGTATATTTGCTTTTAATATCGCTTAATTGGGTAGGTTTAAAATCGGCAGTTGGATTTATGGTTGATTTAGGAAATACAATATTGGGGGCGGTGTTGCCCACTTTCATTGCTCGGTAGGTTTCCAGTTGTTTGGCAAGGTCACTGTTGATGGTGCAACTTACTTCGTTGAGTACTTTTATTGCCAAATATGCTGATGCCTTAAATAAACTATGACGCTCTAATAAATGAAACAAATAATCGCTTACTTCATTCAATTTTTTTTCATCTTTTACCAAACCTAGCATCATGGCATCAATGGATTTTTGCATTTCTATAAACACAGAATCCAAGGGTTTACCGCTGTTTTCTAATAACCAAAAATGACTTTCAATGGCATCTTTAAACAAACCACTTTTGTACAAACGTTTGTCGGTGTAATCTAAAGCTCTAAAAGCTTGAATGGTGGCTGGTATTTCCTTGGTTCGGTGTTGTGCCACTACTGATACTGAGCTTACTAATTTGCGAGTAGGTAAAAACCATCGGCAGTAGCTCTCTTTGGGTAAACTGTTCAAAAAGGCAGCATCTTCGTTATTAATTCGTTT
>JBEAZU010000075.1:0-9655 GCA_041169945.1 Bacteroidota bacterium | reverse complement strand
ATTTAGAATGGTTTTTAAGAAAAGATGGTTTTCCTGAAGGTAAATTAGGACAACAATTGGCTACCGTATATGAAATCAAACTCAATGGTTTAGAGGAAATATTTTATAGATTAAAAAAACGAGCATAACAATGCCATATTGGTACATGCTTTCACCTATCTGCCTATTAAAGTGAGCAAAACGCATTACACACAACTGATTAAAAACAAGGCCAAAGCGCTAGGTTTTGAGTATTGTGGAATTTCAAAAGCTGGGTTTTTAGAAGAAGAAGCACCTCGTTTAGAACATTGGCTGCACCATAATAGGCATGGTGAAATGGCCTATATGGCCAATTATTTTGACAAACGTTTAAATCCTCAATTGTTGGTTGACGATGCCAAATCTATAGTGTCATTGTCGTTAAATTATTTCCCTGCCCAAACGGTGATTGCCGATGTAAAGATTTCAAAATATGCGTATGGCGACGATTATCATTTGGTCATCAAAGAGAAATTACAACTTTTATTGCAATACATTAGGGAAGAAATTGGGGAAGTGAGTGGGCGTGCATTTGTCGACAGCGCACCAGTGATGGATAAAGCTTGGGCTAAAAAAAGTGGCTTGGGCTGGATGGGGAAAAATAGCAATTTAATCAATAAAAAGGCCGGTAGCTTTTTCTTTTTAGCCGAACTCATTATTGACCTCGATCTCGACTACGATGGTGCCACCAAAGATTATTGCGGCACTTGCACGCGCTGTATTGACGCTTGCCCTACCAATGCCATTACGGAACCTTATGTGGTAGATGGCAGTAAATGTATATCGTATTTTACCATTGAATTAAAAAATGAAATACCACAAGAGGTAAAAGGGAAATTTGAAAACTGGGCTTTTGGTTGTGATATTTGTCAGGATGTTTGCCCTTGGAATAAGTTCAGCACCCCGCACCAAACCCCCGAATTTAATCCCAAAGAAGGTTGGTTGTCGTACAGTAAAAAAGATTGGGAAGAAATTACGTCCGAAGTTTTTAACCGTGTTTTTAAGCACAGCGCCATCAAAAGAACCAAGCTGGAGGGCATGAAAAGAAACATTACCTTTATTAAATCATAAGTACGTTGAGGTTCAAAACCTAGGCGACCTTAAACAAAAAAACACCTCCATTGCTGAAGGTGTTCATATTATAAATCGATTAAAGCCAATGAATTATCTGCTCAAGTACAAATTACGTTCGTTGTATAATTTCACAAAGTAATCGTCTTGTAAAGAATCAATAAAGTAAATGGCTTCTCCTGTAGATTTCATTTCTGGGCCTAATTCTTTGTTCACCCCAGGGAATTTATTGAAAGAGAATACCGGAATTTTGATGGCCCAACCATTTAGTTTAGGTTCAAATTTGAAATCTTTCACTTTTTTCTCTCCTAACATCACCTTCGTAGCATAATTTACATAAGGTTCGTCGTAGGCTTTACAAATAAATGGTACTGTACGAGAAGCACGAGGATTGGCTTCAATCACATACACGACTTCATTTTTTACTGCATATTGCACATTGATCAAACCAACAGTTCTCAAGGCCAAAGCAATTTTGGTAGTGATGTCAGTGATTTGTTGTTTTACGTTTTCACTAAGGTTAAACGATGGCAACAAAGAGTGCGAATCGCCAGAGTGGATCCCCGCAGGCTCAATATGTTCCATGATACCAATGATATACACTTCTTCTCCATCACAAATCGCATCGGCATCCACTTCTACTGCGCCATCAAGGAAATGGTCAAGCAGTACTTTATTGCCCGGAATATCTTTTAAAATATTCACTACATGGGTTTCTAATTCTTCCTCATTGATTACGATTTTCATGCCTTGGCCACCCAATACATAAGATGGACGCACTAACAATGGGAAACCTAATTCTCTTGATAATTTAACTGCTTGTTCTGCATCTTCAATAACCCCAAACTTAGGATAGTGAATGTTCAAATCTCTCAAAAGAGAAGAAAAACTTCCTCTGTCTTCTGCTAAATCAAGGGCTTGGAAAGAGGTTCCTAAAATTTTAATACCATAACGGTCAAGTTTTTCGGCCAGTTTCAAGGCGGTTTGTCCACCCAATTGAACGATTACCCCTTCAGGTTTTTCATGCAAAATGATGTCATAAATATGTTCCCAGAAAACTGGTTCGAAGTACAATTTATCCGCAATGTCAAAGTCTGTAGAAACCGTTTCAGGATTACAGTTGATCATGATGGTTTCGTAACCACATTCTTTGGCGGCCAAAATACCGTGTACACAAGAGTAGTCAAATTCTATCCCTTGTCCGATACGGTTTGGTCCCGAACCCAATACGACAATTTTCTTTTTGGTACTTACTTCTGATTCATTTTCACCATCAAAAGTAGAATAATAGTAAGGTGTTTTGGCTTCAAATTCAGCCGCACAAGTATCTACCAATTTGTACACACGTTTGATGCCTAAGTCATTGCGTTTGGCATATACTTCCGACTCCAAGCATTTTAACAAATGGGCAATTTGTCTATCGGCATAGCCTTTTTCTTTGGCATCAACCAACAATTGTTTTGGCAGAGAGTCAAGGGTAAATCTTTCAATTTCCTTTTCAAGCATCAACATCTCCTCAATTTGGTTTAAAAACCAAGGGTCAATTTTAGTGGCATTGTAAATCGTTTTGAAAGGAATGCCCATTTTAAAGGCATCATATACATGGAACACACGGTTCCAAGAAGGATTTTTTAAGCTATGAAGAATTTCGGCTTGGTTGGTCAATTCTTTGCCATCGGCACCCAAACCATTGCGTTTGATTTCAAGTGATTGACAAGCTTTTTGGAAAGCTTCCTGGAAAGTACGGCCAATACCCATGGCTTCCCCCACAGATTTCATTTGTAAACCCAAAGAACGATCGGCGCCTTTGAATTTATCGAAATTCCAACGAGGTATTTTTACAATCACATAATCCAATGCTGGTTCAAAATAGGCACTGGTTGTTTTGGTGATAGCATTTTTAAGTTCATCAAGGTTGTATCCAATGGCTAATTTAGCGGCAATTTTTGCAATTGGATAACCTGTTGCTTTAGAGGCCAAAGCAGAAGAACGAGACACACGAGGATTGATCTCGATGGCAATGATTTCTTCTTGGTCTGGGCTTAAAGAAAATTGTACGTTACAGCCACCAGCAAATTGACCAATGGCATTCATCATTTTGATGGCCATGTCGCGCATGCGTTGGTACGTAACATCAGAAAGTGTCATGGCTGGTGCAACGGTAATAGAGTCACCAGTATGAATCCCCATAGGGTCAAAGTTTTCAATAGAACAAATGATGATTACGTTGCCGTTGCCATCTCTCAAAAGTTCTAGTTCATATTCTTTCCAACCCATGATGCTTTTTTCAACAAGCACTTCATGGATAGGAGAAGCGTGTAAACCTTTGGTAAGGGCTTCATCAAAATGCGCCGCATCTTCCACAAATCCACCACCAGTACCACCGAGGGTATAAGAAGGGCGAATTACCAATGGGAAACCAATTTTTTGTGCAATTTCTTTGCCTTCTAAAAAGGAAGTTGCCGTAGAGCCTTCGCAAACCCCTACGCCAATTTCTAACATTTTCAAACGAAACCTTTCTCTGTCTTCAGTCGTTTCAATGGCTTCGAAATCTACCCCTACTACTTTCACGCCATATTTTTCCCAAACACCTGCTTTCTCACATTCAATGGCAAGGTTAAGCGCTGTTTGTCCACCCATGGTTGGCAATACGGCATCAATATTGTGCTTTTCGAGAATTTCAATGATTGATTTTTTCTCTAAAGGAAGTAAGTATACATTATCAGCCGTTACTTTGTCGGTCATGATAGTCGCAGGATTGGAGTTGATTAAGGTAACTTCAATTCCTTCTTCACGAAGTGAGCGGGAGGCTTGGGAACCTGCATAATCGAACTCACATGCTTGACCAATGATAATTGGACCGCTTCCAATAATAAGTATTGATTTGATACTGTAGTCTCTAGGCATTTTTGTATGGCTACTTTTAAGGTTTTGTCTTGTTTGGATTAAAGTTTTAATGCGAATATTGAAAACTCAAATCTTGCAAATGTATAGGATTTTAGCCTGAATGAAAATGAAAATTTGATTTAATTTGTCATGCTTACCTATTAATTTTTGCTGTCCTTATATTTTGATATCTTTTAGTAGGTTAATTTTATGTTGATAGCAAATGTTTAGTACAAATGCAGGGGAATTAAGACACGTATTGTGTTGGCTTGGTTTTGATTTTTTTGATGATGCTAATGAAACTCGACGATGTTGGCAAATGCTTTTGCGAATCACGGTCATGAATAGTTGTTGACTTCATAAAAAAGCTTACTTTTGTTACCGTGGTATTGCATTAATGAGTTATTGTTGCTTTACACTTGCATTGACCAAATCTAAACTATCACCAACATACCATGCTAGAATTTTTCAAAACATTACTCGACTCCAAAGAGATTATCAATACCGGAGGATTACTACTCGTGGTGTTAATTGTATATGTCGAAAACGGTTTGTTTTTTGGTTTCTTTTTACCTGGCGATTATTTGCTGTTCTTAGCAGGTGTATTCTGTGGTACCCAAGCTTTTGCGGTAAGTATCATTACTTTGGTGTTGGGCGTAACTGCCGCTGCGGTGGCCGGAAGTTTTACGGGTTATTTGTTTGGGTATGTGCTAGGGAAAAAAATTCTGCAGAAAAAAGATACTTTGTTTTTCAAACGAGAATACCTTATCAGAACGCGGGTATATTTTATGAAATATGGTGGTAAAACCTTAATTCTGTCAAGGTTCTTACCCATAGTACGCACCTTTGCTCCCATTTTAGCGGGGATGGTGAAGATGAATTTTAAAAAGTTTGCTATCTATAATATGATGGGCGGCATCATTTGGGTGTTTTCGTTGATTTTGTCAGGGTATTTTCTAGGAACTAAATTTCCTCAAATCATGCATTACCTTGAATATGTGGTGTTTTTCTTCTTGGCCGTGACTTCTTTTGTGGTTGTCAAAGGATTTTTTGAAATGAAAAAAAAGAAAAAGAAAAAGGCCATCACGTTAGTATAATAGTGGGTTAGCATAAATATGCCCATTTCAGCCGTGAGTATTAACAATTAATGGATTGAGCTGGGGCTAGGTTGTCGTCCTGTCGTCACTAAAAATGTAAGCAAGTAACAACAAAATTCTTACGTTTGGTTATACACAAGACCACTAAAGAGAGTCTGTTATCCATCAATTGGCAGCCTCACAATTCCTAAAGCAATGCCGTTTAGTTAACAAATATTGCTATTTTTAAATCCGTTGAGATTCGCTTAATCCACCAAATATGTGTGCAATGTTGTTTTATTCATTGTCAAAGCATAAAAATTTGGAACGCTGATTGAGCTGATTGGACAAATTGACGCGGATTTTACTTTAAAAAACGACAGAGAATTCCTTAAGACGTGATCGTGAAATCACTTAAAGTATACAACCGCCTATCAAAAAACAAAGCGACCACCTTTTCTGATGAAAATGGGTCGCTTTGTTATTTTACCTGTAAAATATCCTTAGTTTGAAGAAGCGTTTTGTTGGAAATTTATTTGCATTTATTCACCCAAGTCACATGTTGGTCTTTTTTAAATGCCTTTTGAGAAGACACAGACGCAATATCTTCCACACAAATGTTTTTCAAGTTCACACAGCCTTCCACCGTCAATACTTTTAATAGCGGGTTTTTAGAAATATTCAAATTCATAAGTTGTGTTTGTGAACAATTTAACTCTGTCAATTTACTATTTTTAGTCACATCGATAGAGGTAATTTCATTTTTTACAAAATTAAGGCTCACCAAACCCCAATTTTTAGAGACATCCAAATGGGTTAATTTATTGGCAAAACAAAACAATTTGGTCAAGTAAATATTTTTACTCACATCTAATTTAATGAGTTGGTTGTTGTCACAATAAAGTTCTTTTAATTCTTCATTATGATGTAAATTAAGGTGTTTAATAGGGTTTTGGCCACACTGAATAATGGTTAAAACCTTGTTTTTAGTAATGTCTAAACTTGTTAATTTGTTGGCATAACACACCAATGTAGTGAGTGTAATATTTTTGTTTAAGTCAAGATGCGTCAGCGAATTTCCCCAGCACCACAACTGTGTTAATGCGGTATTTTTAGAGATATCTAAGGTGCTAAGTTTATTAGAATTGCACCATAAGCCTTTGAGGTTTGTAAAAGCCTCTATGCCTTCTAAACTTGTTAAGCCTTCAAATCCCACTTTAATATTTCCTCTAAATGCGAGGGCTTCTTCTAATTGAATTTCTTTGTCTTTATTTAGATTAACTTCTTCGTTTTCAACAAGGAGAGCTTTGAATTTAGGATCAGAAAATCGAACTACTTGTGCCGCTACAAAATGGCTTAGGCCAATTAAAAATAGAATTGGAATTATTTTTTTCATTGCGTGTTTATTGTCAATTAGTTACAAAGGGTACAAAACTAAATGGATTTTAGGATATTATCAAATTTAAGTAGCGCAATTGCAAGGCAAACGCATTTAAATGGTGGTTTTATTTGCATTAATAGAAGGTGCAAAGATACATAATCAGCGTTTATCCGCATAATTTACACAATCTGTGTTCAATTTTTATTTATGCTTTACAACAATAAATATCTGGCACGCAGAGGATAAGGATTTGGCGAATTTTCAGGGATATATAACGCTATGTTTTCAATTTATTCAATTATTTTAATGCGTTTGTACTGAGTGTAATTGCATTATAGGGTCATTTTTGCTTTCAAAAACTGGGCCGTATGTCCTTCTCCATGGCTAATCATCGCTTCCGGTGTGCCCTCAAAAGTAAGCTGACCACCTTTTTCTCCACCCTCAGGACCTAAATCAATAATCCAATCTGCACATTTAATCACATCCATGTTGTGTTCTATGATAATCACCGAATTGCCTTGTTCCACTAAAGTATTGATTGCTTTAAGCAATCTTTTGATGTCATGAAAATGTAAACCCGTGGTGGGCTCATCAAATACGAAAAGTATTTTTTCAGCCGTCGCTTCATTTCCTCCCTTGCCAATATAGCAGGCTAGTTTTACCCTTTGGGCTTCTCCACCACTGAGGGTATTAGAAGATTGTCCCAAGCGTACATATCCTAAACCAACATCTTGTAAAGGAATAAGTTTTTCGGCGATTTTAGGTTTGTCTTTGAAAAATTCAATGGCATCGTCTACCGTCATTTCGAGTACATCGGCGATGTCTTTGTCAAGGTATTTCACTTCCAATACCTCTTGTTTGAAGCGTTTGCCATGACAGCTTTCGCATTTCAAATAGATATCGGCCATAAACTGCATTTCAATTTTTACTTCTCCTTCGCCTTGGCACATTTCACAACGACCACCATCTACATTAAATGAAAAATGAGCCGGTTTATACCCTCGTGTTTTAGACAAAGCATGGTCGGCATACATGTTTCTTATATGGTCGTAGGCTTTGATATAGGTTACTGGATTTGACCTAGAGGATTTTCCTATCGGATTTTGATCAATAAATTCAACCTTGTCAATGGCGCTAATATTGCCTTCAAGACGATCAAATTTTCCCGTAGATTCTTCATACCCGCCAGAAATTTTTTGCAAAGCAGGATACAATACTTTTTTCACCAAGGTCGATTTACCCGAACCGCTGACACCTGTTACCACCGATAAAACGCCTAAAGGGAATTTGACATTTACATGTTGTAAGTTATTTTCTCTTGCCCCTTTAATTTCAATATACTGGTTCCATTGACGACGAATGGCTGGGGTTTCAATGGTTTCTAAGCCAGTGAGGTAACGGAATGTATGAGAAGTGCTGATCTCTTGATCGCTTAAGGAATTGCTTAATGCGTTGATGTCGCCTTGGAAAATCAAATGTCCCCCGTGACTTCCTGCATTTGGTCCAATGTCAATAATTTGATCAGCAGCCCGCATCACTTCTTCTTCATGTTCCACCACGATTACCGTGTTGCCCATGTCTCTTAAACTGAGCAATACTTCGACCAGCTTTCGGGTATCTCTAGGATGCAAACCAATACTAGGTTCATCTAAAATATACATAGAGCCCACCAAGGCACTGCCCAAAGAGGTTGCCAGTTTAATACGCTGAAATTCACCACCAGAAAGGGTAGAGGTCAAGCGGTTTAAGGTTAAATACCCAAGCCCCACTTTGTCTAAATACCCAAGTCTATTTTTAATTTCAGTCACCAAGCGTGCGGCTACTTGGGTGTCAAATTCATTTAAAGTCAGTTGCTCAAAAAAGCCAATCATGGTAGAGATAGGCATCAGTACCAAATCACTGATGGATAAATTGGCAATTTTCACATAAGCAGCATCTTTACGTAAACGAGTACCCCTACAATCGGGACAAGTCGTACGGCCACGGTAACGCGAAAGCATGACGCGGTATTGAATTTGATGCGTTTTTGATTCTAAAAACTTAAAAAAATCATTAAGACCACTGAAATATTTGTTGCCATTCCAGAGCAAGTCTTTTTCTTTTACGCTCAAATCTTGGTAGGCACGGTGCACTGGGAAATCAAATTTGATGCCGTTCATCAACAATGGTTTTAACCATTCTGACATTTTTTCACCTTTCCAAGGAATGATGGCGCCTTCAAATACCGAAAGGGTTTTGTTGGGAATTACCAAGTCGGGATCAACACCCAACACGTGCCCGAAGCCGTCGCAAGTTTTACAGGCACCATAAGGATTGTTGAAACTAAACAAGTTCATGCTTGGTTCTTCAAAAGCAATGCCGTCTAATTCAAATTTATCACTAAAACTACGTTGTGCTTTGCCTACTATTTCCACGATACAAGTACCATGGCTTTCAAAAAATGCCGTTTGTACCGAATCTGCAATTCTGAAACTGGTATCTTCATCGTTGTGCGTCACTACGGCACGATCGACTAAAATGGCAATGGTATCTTTGGCTTTGAATGTTGTTTTTTGTGCAATCACTTCTTCAATGTATTGCAAATCACCATTCACCAAAATACGGGTAAATCCTTTTTGAAGAAGCGTATTTAATTCCTCTTCTGTACTTCTTTCAGGATTAAGTGGTAGAGGGCAACTGATTAACAATTTGGTGCCTTCTTCAAAACTAAAAATATAATTTACCACATCGCCTACGGTATCTTTTCTCACTTCAGCACCAGAAATAGGAGAAATGGTTTTGCCAATTCTTGCGAAAAGCAATTTTAGATAATCGTAAATTTCTGTGGTGGTCCCTACGGTAGAGCGAGGGTTTCTGTTGTTTACTTTTTGTTCAATGGCAATGGCTGGCGAAATTCCTTTGATGTAATCCACTTCAGGTTTTTCCATACGGCCTAAAAATTGACGGGCATACGAATTTAAACTTTCCACGTACATGCGTTGGCCTTCCGCAAACAAAGTATCAAATGCCAAAGATGATTTTCCTGAGCCTGACAAACCTGTTACTACCACTAACTTATTGCGAGGAATGGCCACGCTTAAGTTTTTAAGATTATTTACCCTTGCTCCTTTGATGATAATAAAATCCTTAGGATTAAGTTGTTCAATATCTTGTGGAATGATTTGATGTATTGGCTTTGTCATTTGGTAAAATTAGTGAACTATGCTCACAAGACAAAGCGATA
>JBEAZU010000074.1:0-2929 GCA_041169945.1 Bacteroidota bacterium | reverse complement strand
CTGAATCAAAATATTGTTGTTTCTTTCCAGAATATTCTTGGTGTGATTTTAAATCAAAGTCTGTTCTTGAGTGAATGCCTTCTACTTCTTTGAAACCGAATGGAAATTCAAATTCAATATCTACCGCCGCATTGGCATAATGGGCTAATTTCTCATGGTCATGAAAACGCAATTTGTTTTCTGGTGTTCCAAGGGTTTTATGCCAAGCCATACGGGCACTTCTCCAGTGTTGGTACCATGTCATTTCATCGCCAGGGCGAACAAAAAATTGCATTTCCATTTGTTCAAATTCACGCATACGGAAAATAAACTGACGAGCAACAATTTCATTCCTGAAAGCTTTCCCGATTTGCGCAATCCCAAAAGGAACCTTCATACGGGCACTTTTTTGTACATTCAAAAAGTTTACAAATATGCCTTGTGCAGTTTCAGGTCTAAGGTAAATGGTACTAGAGTCTTCCGCTACTGATCCTACCTGGGTAGAAAACATCAAATTAAATTGACGCACATCAGTCCAATTGGCAGTACCTGAAACTGGGCATTTGATATTTTCTCTTACAATCAAGGCTAAAACGCCACTCAAATCATCGGCTTCAAGCAAACGGGCCAATTCTTTTTCAAGGGCTAATCCTGCTTCTGGAGAAAGTTTAGCGGCATGTTCTTCGATGAGCACATCGGCACGGTAACGCTTTTTAGAGTCTTTGTTGTCGATCATAGGATCGCTAAAGCCATCTACGTGGCCAGATGCTTTCCAAGTCGTAGGATGCATAAAAATGGCCGCATCAATGCCTACAATATTTTCGTTCAACTGCGTCATGGTTTTCCACCACAGCGCTTTGATGTTATTTTTTAATTCAACCCCAAAAGGGCCATAATCATATACTGCTGAAAGACCATCATAAATTTCACTTGATGGGAATACAAAACCGTATTCTTTGGCATGAGAAATCACTTGTTTAAGTGAACCTTCTGTAGTCGCTTTTTCTTGAGTAGCATTCATGAGACAAATATATATAAAAAAGTGATTAATGACGCCAATTAAAAAGCATAGAAAACAAAAAAGGCAGAAATTAATTCTGCCTTTCGCTATGAAGTAAGGATTATTTTATTGTATAAAAGGTTTCCCTTTGGTAAAGATCACAAAGTCTAATGAAAAATCAACTGGGGTACCAATTTCTGAAGGGCCAAAAGAGAAAATAACATTCGTCACTTTACTCGCATCTACTACGCCCATGTCCGAAAGTTTAACAGAAACCATATTCCAACCGTTTAATTTATCTGCTGGAATTTTAAAAGTTCTATTTTTCCCCGTTTCTTTTAAAATTAAAGCTATGGCATTGGTTTTATTTCCATTATTGTTGATTAAAAAATTTAGGTACACTTCGTTTGGATCGCTAGTGCCTAAATTTGGCAATATTTTGACAAAAGTCATGTTGTAATCGCCCACATACCAGTTTTTAGGTAAGGCTGCTACACGCAAGAATTTTTTACCTTGAATAGCAGGAAAAGACAATGAATCTAGGCCTTGGTAAATACTAGAAACGGTATCATTAGATTTACCTTGTACATATTTCAATTTCTTGCCTTCAAAATCGTCTAGCAAATAACCGATTTTATTGTAATTAGGATTAGACTTAAGGTAAACAGGTTTCGTTTGACTTGCTTGACAGTTATTTGAAAAGGTCATGTCGCACCATTCATCTTTGGCAAAAAATGCCAAAGTATCAGTTTCGCCTAGCCAATAATTTAGTACATCGGCACTTACACCGCTAAAACGTTTTACAGCACGAGAGGTTCTACCTTTTATAGTAATGTTCCATTCAAGATTGCCCGAAATTTTAGCCGATAAAGTATCACCCCATTTTGCAAAATCTAAGGTATCTTTAGGATTTCTTTTGAATGGTGTTTCTATGATAGAACAATAATCAGGGCCTAATTGATTTTCAATATTGTTATGTTTACAACCCCAAAACAACACCGAAGCGAGTAAGGTCATAAGGATAAAATGGTAAGTTTTCATAAATAATATAATTAAGGAAATTATAATTAAGGTTTGAATGGACCGCCTTCGGTAATCACAAAATTATCGACCGCAAATTCAGCAGGGAAACCTGTTGCAGGATAAGAATCAAGACCAATAGACATGCCTCGCATTTTGTGTGGTTCTAAAGTACAGTTACCGTTGCAACCATCAGTGTTTGGTTTTTTAAATTCGCTGTATTTCACACTTACCAATTTCCAACCTATCCAATCGACATTGATTTGCTTAATCCATTTGTCGTTTGATTTCGCCAAACCAGCCCAAGAGCCTTCAGGAATAGCCAAGCCGCCTGCAATAGATTTCGGATTATCGACATGAAGTGAATCTAGTTCATAAAACAAAAGCGTTAAGCCTGTATTCATTTTACCGAAACCTTTTACATACATGTTTAAATACACGTCATTGGCATTGGTTTCTTTCACAAGACCAACCAAACCTACTAACTTAATCATATCCAAGCCACCGATGTAACCATTGTTACTCAAATCATTTCCAGCACAGTATAGCGAGTATTTACCATGCGCCCTGTCGCTATATTCTGATTTAGAAATAAAAGGACTATCCATGGCATCTGAATAAGGAACGGTTAAACCAGGTGCGCCAGGAGAGGGTTCAAAATCCACAATGGTATGATTGTTAATGCCATTAATTACCTTTTCATAATCTTTTGACTTGCCTATCACAAAAGATTTAGACGTCTTTTTTAAGACATTTGCAGCATCGGCATACCCTGTAATGGTTAAGCTGGCATCACAAGAATCGCCATTGCTAAACAAAAGATAATCAGATTCCCCATTCCAAGGACAAGTAACATTGTCTAAAGTAGCACTGGTACCCGTTAAGGTTTTAACAGCCCCATTTGCCCTACTCACAATAGCCACTTTCCAG
>JBEAZU010000073.1:0-5116 GCA_041169945.1 Bacteroidota bacterium | reverse complement strand
TGAATATAAAAGAATATATAGCCCGATTAATGACTTGGTTTTCAACTGTTGTAATTGTTAACGTCAGAGACGAAGACAATTACGAGTTAAAACAAACCTTAAGATTGAGTCATTTAAAGGTCGTTTTGTACCTTTTTTTAGCATTATGTTTTGTGTTTATCATTAGTTTTATACTCATTAAATCCGTTTTGTCAAGTTGGTTTGATCCTGTACATATTAGGGTAGCTTCAGATAGAAAAATGATTGCATTGTCTTATAAAATTGATTCTTTAGAACAAGAGATTAACGGTAGAGATGTGTATTTATCCACTTTAAAGCAAGTTATTAATGGTGGCGTTGCAACTTCTGATAAAATGGTGTTGGAGCACAAGCAGGCAAATGACAGTGTAGATAAAACACCACCTATTCATTTAGACCAATTGACGGCTGAGGAAATGGACATCAGGAAAGAGTTTGAAGACGATGACCATGAAAATCAATTTCAACACAATTTAACATATGGCTTTTTGTCAAAAATAAATTATTTTGTGCCCTTAAATGGCTTAATTACTACCAAGTTTGACCAAACTCAGGGGCATTATGGCGTTGATATTGTCGCCAAAGCTGGTGCCAGTATACATGCCATAGCCGATGGAAAAGTATTGTTGGCCGATTGGACAAAAGAATCGGGGAATGTGATTGTTGTGCAACATAAAGGCAGTTTGTTGTCTATTTATAAACATAATTCCGCTTTATTGAAAAAAGTTGGTACTTTTGTAAATGCAGGTGAAGCCATTGCTATTATTGGTGATTCGGGAGCACATACTGCTGGATCTCATTTGCATTTGGAACTATGGTTTGCTGGCCATCCAGTAAATCCGCAAAGGTTTATTCCGTTTGATTAGAAGTATTAGGTACAGGGTACTGAGTACTGAGTACAGAGTACAGGGTACTGAGTACAGTGTATCAATTTGTAAAAAGATATTTTGTTAGTGTTACTCAAAACTAACAACTCAACACTCAATATTAAAGAAATGTTTTCAGGAAAAGAATCAAAAAAAGAGCTAGAAGACATTGTGAATGCTAGTAATAATATCGGTAAAGGTACTGTCATCAATGGAGACATTGAGGCGACCGGTAATATTCGCGTTGAAGGTGTTGTAAAGGGAAATGTGCTTACCAAAGCCAAATTGTCTTTAGGTGAATCAGCGATGATAGAAGGGAATGTGACGGCCTTGAATGCTGAGATTGCAGGTACGGTAAAGGGAATAGTTACTGTTACAGAATTATTGCTTTTAAGAACTTCTTCCATTGTCAATGGTGATATAAGTACCGGAAAGTTATCCGTGGAAGCTGGTGCTACGTTTAATGGTAATTGTAAAATGGAAAGCTATGAACCAGCCTCAGCCCAACAAGCAAAATGACAATAAATTTCTCATATTTATGGGAATTGGATTTCAAATGATGGCCACCATCGGAGTTTTAGGTTGGATGGGCCAATGGATTGATCATTATTATAATAATTCACAACCGATTGCCACTTTGGTGTTTTTGCTCTTGGGTACCATGGGCTCACTATGGCAATTGATAAGACAAGTTACAAGACTCAATGAGTAAGCAAGAAAACCAATCGTTTTATAAACATACGTTCATCATTACACTAATATTGGCGGCATTAATGTTGCTTATTCAGCTTTCGCCGCTGTCCATTTATTTGAATGATTATGCATGGTATGTGTTGGTGTATATGGTGTCACTATCCACTTTAACCTTTTTTTTAAGAGAAAAAGGATTAAAAACAGGTGATCCACATGATGTTTATAATTATGCCATGGTCGCAACGACCATCAGATTACTCGTTTCTGCTGTCGTTTTGTTCTTATACTTCCTTATAGTGAAAGAAAATCTTGGAACATTCATATTTATTTTTTTTGTTCACTATTTTATTTACACAGCTTTTGAAATTAAAAGCTTATTTCCTAAATTGCGAACTGTTTCAGAAAAGGAATAAAGATATTACGCTTATTTAAATGAATATACAAGTGCAGTCATTTCTAAATCAAATCAAATCACTTTTACTAATTTTGTTGTTTGTGTTGACAACAAAGGTATCGGTTCAGGCAGAAGAAGCTCACGCAACGGCAGGAGTAGAGGCAGCGTTTATCCCTGCGGAAATGATTGTTCATCATATTTCAGATTCACATGAATGGCACATTGCAACCGTTGGGCACACGCACTACACGATACCATTGCCTGTTATTTTGTATTTTGAAATTGATGGTAAATCAGGTTGGGATTTCTTTATGTCTTCTCAGTTTCATGCTGAAGGTTTTGACCTTGAGGGAGAGAGAAACGAGAGCTTGCCAGTAGATGGCGGTTTTAAAATTGACCACCATGGTCATATTTATTACGAAAAAGATGGTAAGCCATTTGGCCCTGCAAAAATTATAGATTTGTCTATTACTAAAAATGCAACTTCCATTTTTATTTCAATGGTTTTATTATTGGTTGTATTTCTTGCTGTTGCCAGAGGTTTTGTGACCAATAAAGGTAAAGCTCCTAAAGGGATTCAATCTTTCTTTGAGCCAATCATTGTATTTGTAAGAGACGAAATTGCGTTGCCAAATATTGGAGAACATAAGTATATGAAATTTATGCCGTATTTATTGACGGTTTTCTTCTTTATTTGGTTCAATAACTTATTAGGTTTATTGCCTTCAGGAGCAAATGCTTCAGGAAATATTGCCGTAACGATGACTTTAGCGGTGTTAACGGCATTAATTACAAATTTCTCAGGAAATAAAGATTATTGGATGCACATTTTATGGACTCCTGGTGTACCTTTGCCATTAAGAATAATCATGTTGCCAGTAGAGTTAATAGGAATCATTACCAAGCCTTTTGCTTTAATGATTCGTTTGTTTGCTAACATTACTGCAGGTCACATCATTATTTTAAGTATCATGAGCTTTATCTTTATATTCAAAAGCTTAGGTGTAGCGGCTGTTTCAGTACCATTTGCAGTGGTGATGAACGTGATGGAGTTTGGGGTTGCGGCATTACAAGCCTATATCTTTACTTTATTATCCGCTTTATTTATTGGGTCAGCAGTGGCAGTTCATGCGCACGATGACCATCATTAATCTCGGCAAATTCAATTTTGTATAAATCAATTCTAATTATTGTTCAACTTTAAATTATAACAAATGTTATCTTCAGTATTACTAGAAATTAGTGGTAGTATTTCTACATTAGGTCCAGGTATAGGTGCTGGTCTTGCAGTTATGGGTGCTGGTCTTGGTATCGGTAGAATCGGTGGTTCTGCGATGGAAGCTATGGCTCGTCAACCTGAAGTAGCTGGAAAAGTTCAAACTGGTATGCTTATCGCATCTGCTCTTATCGAAGGTGCAGCGCTATTCGCTATTGCTGTTTGCTTCCTTATCGGTGGTAAATAATATCATTGCCTTGAGAGAAATCTCAAGGCAATATTATTTTTGCTTAGGTTAATCAAAAGTTTGATTTCTGAACAATATAAAACTTAGTTTAAAAAAATGGAGTTAATAACCCCTGGATTAGGTCTGATTATTTGGACCTCTCTTTCTTTCTTAATGTTATTAGGCATTTTGTCTCAATTTGCTTGGAAACCAATTTTAGCTGGTTTAAAAGAACGTGAGACCAATATTTCTGATGCCTTGTCTGCTGCCGAAAAAGCAAAAGCTGACATTCAAAAACTTCAAGCCGATAATGAAAAATTATTAAATGAAGCAAGAGCCGAAAGAGATAAGATTTTACGCGAGGCTGCTGCTGCTGCTGCTGAAATGATTGCTTCGGCAAAAGGTAAAGCAGAAGCGGAAGGTGCAAAAGCAATGGAAGTAGCTAAAAGTGCTATCGCCAATGAAAAACAAGCTGCTTTAGTAGAAATCAAAAATACTGCTGCAGTGCTTTCTGTTGAAATTGCTGAAAAGCTTTTGAGAAAAGAATTGAAAGATGTACAAGCTCAAAAAGAATTAGTGCAAGAGTATATCAAAGAAGTTAATTTTAATTAATTATGTCAGATATACGTGTAGCTTCAAGATATGCTAAGTCAGTGATTGATTTAGCCATAGAGAAAGGATGTTTGGATGAAGTACACACAGACATGCTTTCATTTGCAACTATTTGTAAAGAAAACAGAGAGTTAGTTTCTTTATTGAAAAGCCCTATTGTGAAAAGTGATAAAAAGTTGAAAATACTTGATTTGATCTTTAATGGTAAGGTAAACGCTTTGACATTAGCATTCTTTAAAATAATTACTCAAAAGAGTAGAGAGCAAGCTTTGCCTTCTATCGCTGATGAGGTACATAATCAATACAATATCCTGAAAGGTATACAAACGGCACAAGTTATCACTGCTTCTCCGTTGAACGATGCCCTGCGTGATGAGTTTAAAAAACTTGTGGTTGAATCCACTGGAAAACAAGTTGACTTAACTGAGACAGTAGACCAGGAGCTTATAGGTGGTTATATTCTTAGAATTGCTGATCAGCAAATCGATGAATCAATCAAATCTAAGTTGAATAATATTAAAGTGAAGTTTAGTTCCAACCCATTTATATCTAAATTATAATCATGGTAGCAGTTAGACCAGATGAGGTTTCAGCGATATTGAGAGAACAATTATCCAATGTAAAAACAGCAGCAGAACTTGAAGAAGTGGGTACTGTATTGCAAGTTGGTGATGGTGTTGCTCGTATTTATGGCTTAACAAAAGTACAATCAGGAGAGTTATTAGAATTCTCTAATGGTTCTCAAGCACTTGCATTGAATCTTGAAGAAGACAATGTTGGGGTGGTAATTTTAGGTGATGCATCTGAAATTAAAGAAGGTGATGTTGTAAAACGTACTAAAAAAATCGCTTCTGTAAAAGTTGGTGATGGTATTTTAGGTCGTGTTGTAGATACACTGGGTAATCCAATTGATGGCAAAGGTCCTATCACTGGTGATCTTTACGAAATGCCAATTGAGCGTAAAGCGCCTGGGGTTATTTTCCGTCAACCAGTTGCTGAACCATTACAAACAGGATTAAAAGCAATCGATGCCATGATTCCAATTGGACGTGGACAAAGAGAGTTGATCATCGGTGACCGTCAAACAGGGA